>JBHIVS010000145.1:0-6532 GCA_041987885.1 Pseudobdellovibrionaceae bacterium
CATACGCAACTACTAAAGGTTTTGCAGAGTCTGCATTTTTAAGTGCAATTTTTAACTGGTGACTTAAAACTTCTTTAGTTTGATTCGCTTCTCTTTGCTCTAAAGTTTCACCAATACACAACATCGGAACTAAACCCAAAGATTGCACATAGACTACTTTCTCTGCCACCAGTGAATCAGTCTCTCCAAAGATGGTTCTTCGTTCACTGTGACCAATCAAAATATATTCACCGCCCAAGGCTTTCACGACGTCCGCCGAATTTTCACCAGTGAATGCACCTTGTGCTTTCACATAACAATTCTGACATCCGAACTTTACCAAGGAGCCTTTGGCCGCTGCACTTACAGAGTCTAAAGAAATAGCTGAAGGAAAAATAACTACTTCGCCGGTAAATTTTTGAGAAAATTTAACAAATTCATTTATGAATGTGCGTGCTTCAAGAGGCGTTTTATGAAGTTTCCAATTAGCTGCAAAAATCTTTTTCATCTGTTCTCCTGAAACTCACTTAAGTGGTGAGTGCTATAAAAAAGGCCCCATAAAGATGAGGCCTTTTAAAAAGTCATTTAATTCAAATCTAAACTTTATAATCGACCGAATTATCTCTTCGCGCGAAGAATTTCTAAACCAGGAAGTTTATCCCCTTGAAGATACTCCAAAGAAGCTCCGCCACCTGTAGAAATATGAGTCATTTTACCCGCAAAACCAGAAGCCTCCGCTGCAGCAGCAGAATCCCCGCCACCAACAATTTTAATAGCCTCTGAATCAGCAATAGCTTGAGCTACACCAAATGTACCTTTAGCAAATGCTGGGTTTTCAAAAACACCCATAGGACCATTCCAAAATACTGTGCCCGCTTCTTTCAAAGCAGCCGCATAGTTTTTAATTGTCTTAGGACCGATATCAAGACCCATCTCGTCTTCACCAATAACAACATCCATTGTTACTTTTGCAGACGCTGTGTCGTTAAAGCTTTTTGCAACGACATGATCAACTGGTAATAAAATTGTTTTATCACGAGCCTCAATACGAGCGATCATTTCTTTGGCATAACGAACCTTATCAGATTCAACCAAAGACTTACCAACCGGAGTGCCTTGAGCTTTCAAAAAGGTATAAGCCATAGCTCCACCGATAATAAAACCATCTACAACATCCATAAGGCGTTCAATAACGGCAATTTTATCGGAAACCTTTGCTCCACCCATAACTGCGATGTAAGGACGCTTTGGATTTTGTAATAAAGAATCCAACATCGTGATTTCTTTTTCGATCAAAAAACCAATACCTTTGTCTTTCATCACTGAAGGCAAAGCATGAATCGTCGCGTGAGCACGATGAGAAGCTCCAAACGCATCGTTGATATAAATATCAACATAGTTTGCAATTTTCTGAGCAAACTCGATTGAGTCTTCAGTTTCACCTTCTTCAAAGCGAACGTTCTCTAGCAAAATCAATTGGTCATTTTTTAAATTTTTCAAAAGATGCTTAGGAGCATCTGAATCTGGTTCTTCACAAAGAATAACCTCAACACCCAATAGATCTTGTAAACGTTTACCTACTGGTTCTAAAGAAAACTGTTTGTCTTCTTTAGATTTTGGTCTCCCCAAGTGAGAAGCAATCACGAGCTTTGCACCTTGCTCTAGACAATGTTTAATTGTCGGCAAAGAAGCTGTGATTCTATTTTCGTCAGTGATTTTTCCATTTTCCATGGGAACATTTAAATCAAGGCGCAAGAAAACAACTTTCCCCGCCAATTCAAAATCACGAATCGTCTTAATACCTTTAAGTCCTGCTGACATGAACTACAGACCTTTCTTTGCCATATGATTAAGAACATCTACCATACGATTAGAGAAACCCGTCTCATTGTCATACCAAGAAAGTACCTTCACCATGCGTGGACCAACTACCATTGTTGAAGCTAAATCAACGATCGAAGACATTTTGTTGCCATTGAAATCACAACTAACAAGCTCTTTATTTTCAACAGCTAAGACACCCTTAAGAGCACCTTGGGAAGCTGCCGTTAAAGCTTTATTAACTGCTTCAACAGAAACATCTTTTTTCGCTTGGAATGTAAAATCCACCAACGAAACATTCGGAGTTGGAACGCGAATAGAAATCCCGTCAATACGGCCTTTCAACTCTGGCAATACTAAGCCCACATTCTTCGCAGCACCCGTTGTTGTTGGAATCATGCTGACAGCTGCAGCTCTTGCACGGCGAAGATCGCTATGAGGAGCATCTAGAATTTTTTGATCGTTCGTGTATGAGTGAACCGTCATCATAGTTCCATGATCAACACCAAACTCATCGTTTAAAACTTTAGCTATTGGAGCTAAACAGTTTGTTGTGCACGACGCATTTGAAATAACATGATGCTTAGCTGGATCATATGATTCGTGGTTGATACCATAAACCATTGTGATATCCGCACCTTTTTCTGCAGGACCTGAAACTAAAACACGCTTAGCTCCACCCTCGATGTGTTTCATAAAATCTTCTTTGGCTTTAAAAGCACCCGTACACTCTACAACAACTTCAGCACCCCAAGATTTCCAAGGAATATCTGCTGGGTTACGCGTTTTAGAAACGTGGATTTTTTTACCATTCACAATTAGGTTTTCACCATCGTGAGAAACATCTGCATCCCAAGTTCCATGTGCAGAGTCATACTTTAAAAGATGTGCAATTCCCTCGATGCTATCAAGAGAGTTAATTCCTACGATATCAAGTTTATCAAAACCAGCACGGAAAAATACGCGACCGATACGACCAAAACCATTGATTCCAATACGCAATTTAGACATGAAGAGCTCCTTCTTAAAACCCTCTCAATATCGGGCTTTAAGAGTGAAAAATCCAGCATAGACACTTCTAGTCATTCAGAGGTCTAGCAAAAACCTCCAAAGGTCCTTACCACTGGATTTTCGGGAACATTTTTAAGGCATTTTTGCGAGTTTGTTCACAAAGTGTCTCTAAAGACACACCTTTTAACTCGCTGACGAACTCAGCCGTGTGTAAAACATAGGCCGGTGTGTTTTTCTTACCTCTTTTTGGAACCGGAGCCAAAAAAGGAGCATCTGTTTCTACGTGTATGCGGTCTAAAGGAACCTTTTTAACTGTTTCTCTAAGGGAATCTGCGTTCTTAAAGGTCACAACTCCGCTAATGGAAATATTGTACCCTAAAGCCAAAGATTCCATCGCCAACCATTCAGTCCCAGTAAAACAATGAATAACACCAGTCACTTTTCCCTTAAACTCTTTTAAAATCTCGACAGTATCTTCATCAGCATCGCGGGTATGAATCTGAACTGGCATCCCTAATTTTTCAGCGATGGCCATTTGCGCTCTAAAAGCTTTCTTTTGGTCCTCTACTGGAGACTGATTATAATAATAATCCAGTCCAATCTCTCCGATTGCGACAACTTCTTTAGCTGTGGCGTGTTTTTCAATAAATTGACCGACTTCTTCCGTATAAACCACACCCTCGTGAGGATGAACCCCAAGAGTGCAATAAACTTGAGGGTAATACTTCTGCGCAAGATCTAATACCAATTGGTGATCCTGAGGTTCCGTCCCAATAGTAATAATTCTTTTTACTCCAGCCGCTTGAGCCAGCTCTAAAGCTTTCTCAGGGCCTTCTTCCAACATATTTAAGTGCGCGTGAATATCGATCCATTCCATGGGCGCAGTATGTAGCACTTTGAGATATTCTGTAAAGCCTCTTTTGTCACCGAGTCCCCCAAACCCCCTTATATTAATTTTGAGATGGCCTAGGCTTTGCTCATTAAATACTGGGCGTCTTCGCTTGCGAGGAAACCTATGATTTTTTAGGCCGTCATTAAAGGAGTTGCGATGAACGCAATGAAAAAGTCTATTATTATTGCCATCCTTACGGGAACCTCAGTTGCCAATGCTTCTGAATCAACCTCAGGTATGACATCAGCTTATTCATTTGGCGGCGCCTGTGCTTCTCAAGGTGTATGGACACAGGAAGCACTGTCTGCGACTCAAAATCTAAGGAAAGTTACTTTGCAACTCAAAGACGATCCAAACTGTCAGGCCCTTGGGAAAAGTACCCTGAGTGCTCTTGATGAGATTCAATCACAAATTAAAGTGGCGGCAGATTCTCCTAAAAGATCTACTCGCCTTTCACAAATTCCGGCTGAAATTGAAGCACTAAGAACTTTCGGCACAAGCTCTCCGGATATGCGTTCCCAAGTCATGCAAATGATGATGAATAGATCTATCGAAGGAGCTACTCTATCAGCTCAAGTCGGCGCAGATATTTCTAGCGCAGGTATGGATGCCACTGGATCAAGAATGGCAGATTTCGGAGAAAGAATTCAAAGAAGCGCGAATACGGGAATTAGTCTTTTAACAAAAGTAATCGATTCAATTCCAGCTCTGGATCAATGCTTGGTTGGAGAAGACCAACAAGCAATGGGCAATTTCATAGCAGCCTCTGTTCAAGTTGCGACGGCTTTTGCTGGTTCTGGCCAAGATTCTACAGGATCTAAAATGGCTACACTCGTGTCTAAATTAACAAATGTCACACGAGAGAAAAAATTCTCGAAAGTTTTACGTAAATTAAATCAACAAGAATTTCTGTCTTCGATGTCTTGCCTTATGGAAGTAACGAGTGAATCCTACTGCCAAGCAAGAGATGCGATGTCTCTTTTTAAAGACGGTATGGGCGACATTGAATGGAGACAAACAAATATCGACAAGGTAGATCCAAAAAATCCTTTTGTTGGTTACTATGTTTTAAATACCCACGTACCTAATATCACAAAATGGATGCAAAAAATCCAAATTGGGGTGGACCCAAAACTACCAACAGATGCTGATTTTCAAAATACTATCCAACAAGAAGTTGTAGATTTCTATAAAGGTTTAAAAACACTGTTAGGTAACTACAATGCCACATTAATTACAATTCAACAGCTGCCTACTCTTGAGGCGAAGCAAAATGCGGTTGTTAAACTTGTAAAAACAATTTCAGATGCAATGATTCAAACTGTTCCTGGAAAAACAAATTTCTTTACAATGAATAAAACAGCTCTAAAAATTCCTTTCTTCTTGATTGGAATGGATGATGTTCCTGATCAAGTTGCAGGTAAAGCTACAGGATTAATGCCTATTTCTTCAGACCAATGGTTACAAGCTCACTATGCTGAATTAAAACAATTCCAAGACCCTATTGGTTTAGCTGAGACAATCGGAAGAAATATGCAAGAGTTGGCTGTTCAAGCAAATATCTCGGTTATTTCTTACTTTTCAAATTGGTTCATCGTGGATAAGCAGGCTCTTGTCGGTGAAGCATTAACGAACGTTAATTACACGGTGAAAGATTCTCTAAGAGCTATTCATCAATATCTAGATATTGTACGTAACCGCATTGCCAGACACGGTGACGCTTCTGTGATTTCTACAATCATGGATACTCAACAACGTATTTCAAATATCTTAGCTGCTTTTGATAAAGTAGAAAGTATCGGCAAAAAATTTAATGCTAAAAAAGGTAAACCAAGCCTCTCTGCAGCTGAAATCAGTGAAGCAGCTCTTGCTTCAGAAGATTTAATTAAAACTGTATTTTCTGAATTCATGGTTATGCAGGCCCGCTCTGGTTTCTTGGCAAATCGTTTAGTAAACTTTGTCTACCAAGATTATATTCAGTTATTAAAATCTGGAGAGAAATTCACAGATCAACAAAGAGAAATCTTTATCCAAGCTGGTATGGCCGCTTTGGATCGTATGCTTCAAATGTACAACGGTAACCCCGCGCTGATTCAAGCCGATTTAAATATGGCTCTAAGAATCAACAAAGGAAATATTGAAGCCCTAGAAGATCTTTTAAAAGACAATGTCATCGCTACCATCGCCAACTTAAAAATGGTCAGCGAAGGTAACGCACGCAAAGGCAGTACATTTGCTGATTCTTTCCAACGTCTGATAAAAGATTCTTTGAGAGAACATAAACTAGGAATGATTCCTCCGTCTCACGTTGTCACGATGGCAAAACACTGGTGGAAACATTCAGATCGCTACCCATTAAGATCTTCAGGGACAGTGTCACCTCAAAGCGAGTTCAATGAAGCTTACTACTTACAAGCACAAATGTGCGTGCAAGCGTTGGCGTTTAACGATCAAAAAGCAATCAATGATGTTTGTAAAAATACGACATTGAAATCACCTTTTAAAAATGTAAAAGGCTATGATATCGCATACAGCAGCAAACTGACTCAGCACTTAAACGACACGACTGTGGCTCCTGCTGCGAGAACGGCAATGAATCATTCTTCTCGTATCTGTGCATTCCGTGACTTCAACAGAAAAAATATGGTTCTGTTCATGTCTCTTAATAAAAACAACAAGTAATTTTATTCTTGGGACTGGCTTTTGCTGGTCCTTTTTTCTTTGGGGGCCTTGGGGGTCCAATCTCTAGGGGAAGAAGACTCTCTAAAACCTGAAGTCCTCGCTGAGGCCTCTGCGCCTTTGGCTGGAGGCTGCTGTGGAGATCAGGTT
>JBHIVS010000146.1:0-6522 GCA_041987885.1 Pseudobdellovibrionaceae bacterium
CGTTTATCTGATGTTGAGCAAGCACAACAAGAGATTGTTAATATTGCTCGTCGCTTAGAGGCTGAAGGTAAGATCCTAATTGCAAGAGGCGGTTCAGAAGATGCAATGGTCTAGTAAAGAGAGTCGTACTATTCTTACTAAAGAAGTTGCCGAAGAATCCGTTTTGGAGTTCGTACCGATGCGCTTTGATTTGGGGAGTCCTCCTCAAGCATTGAATTATTTGACGGAAAAAAGAAAAGGTTCTGATTTCCGTATGAATGATGCGATTCGTATTCAAACTGGTATCGATGAAGTAGAAAAAGTCAGCGAGGAAAAAAAAGTTGAAGCCGCTGCTTTAGAAAAGCTTAAAGATGTCCAAGAAATGGCTTATCAAGAAGCTTATCAGTTAGGTTTGGATGAAGGACGTAAAAAAGCTTTCGAAGAGGTTTCTGAGGAAATCAAAGAAAAATTAGACTCTCTGGAGCATCTTTTGGGGACAATTCAAAGTCTTAAAAAAGATATGAGTGCCTTTAACGAATCTTCGTTAGTTCAATTGATGTTTCATATGGCTTCGCGTTTGGCAAAAACTAGCTTGGCTGAAAAGAATGAAGGTATGATTGATATTCTTCGTGATGCAGTTGCCTTGGCTCAAGAAGAGGAGTCAATAACTGTTCAGGTTGCTCCTGAGCAGTATGATTTCTTGGAAACGCTTAAACAAGAAACTGGCCGTGACTTTGAATTTATTAAAAAACTTAAGTTTGAGCAGAATTCTGAAATTACTCCAGGTGGCTGTATTGTTGAGACAAATTATGGTGAGATCGATGCTCGCTATGAACAACGTGTAGAGCAATTATGGAGCATGTTGAAGGAAGGTCTGCCGAAAGTTAAAGACAGGATCGCAGGATAATGTCTGAACTAGAAATCAATTCTAACAAATACAATGATATAATTCAAACAGCCCATTTAACCAGAGACAGTGGTAAAGTCACTGAGGTTAACGGGATGTTGATAAAAGGGTATTTACCTGGGGCTAGCGTTGGCAGTATTGTCTCCGTCCACCCAAGTGGAATTGAAAAGTCGTTTTTAGCTGAAGTTATTGGTTTTAAAGATCAGCATGTTTTAATGATGGCTTTAAATGAAATGCGTGGCGTTTCTTTAGGCTCAAAAATTATATTGTCTCGTCAAATTGCTACTATTCGTGCCGGCGAAGAACTCTTGGGACGAGTCGTTGATGGCCTAGGCCGCCCTTTAGATCATAAAGACGATATTGAAAACTTTAAAGAAGTACCTCTTTATAGCGAAGTTAGAAATCCTCTGTTACGTCGTCCTATACGAGAACCTATTGATGTAGGGGTTAGATCTATCAATGGAGCATTAACCGCAGGGCTTGGTCAGCGTGTCGCAATTATGGCAGGTTCGGGGGTTGGTAAGTCTGTGCTTTTAGGAATGATGGCCAGAAATACTACAGCCGATGTTAACGTTATTGCTATGATTGGGGAGCGTGGTCGTGAGGTTCGCGAGTTTATTGAACATGATTTGGGACCAGAAGGCTTGAAGAGATCTGTTGTTGTTTGTGTGACAAGTGATCAAAGTCCTTTGTTACGTATGAGAGGTGCTTACGTTGCGACTGCAATTGCAGAGTACTTTGCTTCGACTGGAAAGAATGTCCTTTTGATGATGGATTCTGTGACTCGTTTTGCGATGGCTCAACGTGAAATTGGTTTAAGCATCGGAGAACCGCCTTCTCAAAAAGGTTATACTCCAAGCGTTTTTGCTACCTTACCAAAGCTTCTGGAGCGTGCTGGATCTTTTGAAGGTGAAGGTAGTATTACAGGTTTCTATACGACCCTTGTTGAAGGGGATGATATGAATGATCCTATCGGAGATAGTGTCAGATCTATCGTCGATGGGCATATTGTTTTATCTAGAGCATTAGCTCAGAGAGGACATTTCCCTGCGATTGATATTATGCAAAGTGCAAGTCGAGTTATGAGGGCGGTAACATCCCCAGAACATGCGAAGTTAGCACAAAAGTTAAGAGAAGTTTTAGCTGTATATAAAGACGCAGAGGACTTGATTAACATCGGAGCCTACAAAGCAGGATCAAATCCTAAAATTGATAAGGCTATTGCTGTAATTGATAATGTAAATGCCTTTTTGAAACAAGGTGTTGAGGACCCAACAAACTACACTCAAACCGTTCGTATGATGCAGCAAATTTTAATGAATGTTTAAAATGATAATTTAAAGAATGGAAATGGAACTTTAGGATGAAGTTTAAATTTTCCCTCGAAAAAGTTCTGGCACATAGAAAAGTAGTTGAAAATCTTGCTCAAAAAGATTTTCAAGAGGCTTTGGCGAATTATTCCCAAGAAGAAAAAAAATTAAAGAGCATGGAAAATCAAATTTCTATGGCGCATGCAAGGGTCGATAGTCTAGTAAAACAAGGTGGACATCAAGGGCCTGCATTGGTGCAAATTGATGAATTTATCAAAGGTCAGAAAGTTTTGATTGAAATTCAAAAGGAAAAATTACAGGGACTTGAGAAATTGGTCGAGGATAAAAGAGAAATTTTGCGACAAGCGGCCTTGGACTATAAAATAATGGAAAAGATGCGGGAAAATAAATTCGCCGAATATAGAGAGACCCGTTTAAAAAACGACCAAAAAGAAATGGATGAACAGGCCATCTTGAGGTTCAAATCTGTGAAGGAATCATAGATAGATGAAAAATGGATATGATCAATTTTTTAAAGATGCTCGTAAGGCTGCTGTAACTCAACCGCAAGGATCTTTATCTAAAAAGAAAACAAAAGTGCGTCTGAATATCAATCAAAGTGAATCAGATATTGAAGAGCAAATTCGTAAACGTTTTAAGATGTCTGCTGCTCCAAAGAAAAAAAAGAAATCAACTCCATGGAAGTTAATTGCATTTTCTTTTTTTGGTTTTGTAATGTTTGCGACAGGTTTTACTTATATTGAAGAAGTAGAATCTTTTATTAAAAGAATCGAAGTGACTGTGAATGGCCAAGCGTATGCAGAACCAACTCCGAAAACGCCTCCGGCAAAAGCAACGACCCCAGTTCCTACGGCAAATGAAGTTGCTCCTACGAGTCCTACAATGTCTACAGCCGAATTAGATCATTTTAAAAATTTGAACGAGCGAAAAAAAGAATTAGATGCTCGTGAAGTAGAACTGCAAAGAATGGAAACAGAAATTGCAGCACAAAGAGAAGAGTTAAATAAAAAAATGAAAGAACTTGAGGATATGAGAGCTAATATTTCTACAGTTCTTGAGGATAAAGTGAAAGTTGATGAAACTAAACTAGAGACCTTAGTCCAACTTTACACGAACATGAGACCTCCACAGGCGGCCAAAGTCTTTGAGACAATGGACGAGGATTTGGCGGTAGAGATACTTGGACGTATGAAAAAGAAGAGGGCTGCGGATATAATGAATTTATTGCAACCTGACAAAGCTCAAATTTTGTCAGAGATGTATGCGGGATTTAAAAGATCTCCAGCAAGTAATAAGTAAAAAATGTAAATGAAGTTTTTCTAGGAAGGAGGAATTTTGTTACAAGGCATAGCATCCCCACTTGTGGGTGCGGCCTCGGTGAAGTCTGAAAGACCAGAGAAAGGTTTATTAAAACCCGAAGCTCAAGAGTCAGCCAAATCAAGTTTTCAGAGTGCGTTGGGGGAGAAGCTCAGCCGTAATCAAGAAAAACCTGATCGAGTGAGTAAGGAACAAGAGAGAAGCGGAAAGTTTGCTAAGTCAGAGAGATCAGAAAAGCCAGAGCGCTCTGATAAGTCTGAAAGTAAGGAAACAAAAACTTCGAATCTTGAAAAACCTGAAAACAAAAAGGCGATAGAGGACACTCAACAACGAGGCACCACCAAAAATAGTGGTCAAGTAGATAAGAAAAGTTCGAGCAAGCAGCAGCAGTTAAAAGAGTTCATGGACTCATTCGAGAGTGAATTCCAAGTATCACCCACCCGATTGGTGGAGTCGATCGCAGAGCTGAGTGACGCGGACCTATTAAAATCTCCAGAAGAGACCGTTGATACTGTTATCGCAAATTTAGGCCTTCCATCCGAAGAAGATGAGGAGAAGGCAAAGGCTATGTATTTAGCACTTGTTTCTAAAACAGCAGGGCCTGCAATTGAGTCTCCTGTTGCTGCGAAGCTAGTGTTGGGAAATACAGAATCTTTGCAAATTCAAGAAACTCAATTACGTTCTGTGAATGCTAATAACATTCAACAAAAGAATATGCAGAAGATCGAATCGATCAACGGCAAATTCTGGAACTCTTTGATGAAAGATCAAAAAGCGCTTGAAGGTCAGAAGTCACTTGAAGGTGTGGGAATTGATGAGCAGGCGCTGAAGTCATTGGAGTCAAATATTTCCTTAGATGAAGTGATGAGGTCCCTTGATTCTGAAAATATTCAAATTAATAATTTGATGAAGTCATTTTCTGAATCTGCACAGGCAGATGTACCTATGGCTACCGAGCAAAAGGCGTCTGTCGCTCTTGCTGGGGCTCTTGGTGCTAAGCTTGAAGGTAAAGAGAGTGTGCATCAAACGGCTTCTTCTGAAAGAAATTTAAAGGATTTATTAGCAGAGCTGCAAAATGCAAATAAAAACGCAGAACTCGCATTAAAGGATCTTTTAAATAAAGCCGTCGACTCTGGAGTCATTGACAGCAATGTTCTTGCTGAAAATGCGATGAGTAATGGTCAGAGTTTTTCCCAAGAGGGTGCTGAGGGGGATTCTTCGAGCTTATTGTCCGGAGGAAAAGAACAAGATTTAAAAATGAATTCAAAGAAATTTGATGATTTCCAAAATAGTTTGGCAAATTTCGATTTCTTTGGAAATAAATCTATGGATTCAAAATCCTTGCAGGCCGCTCCATTAGCAGCAGCAGTGCCTCTACAGGCTGATAAAGCAGAAGCTATGCAGAAAATCGTACAAAGTGCCCAGCTTTTATCGACTCAAGGAGGCGGTGAAATGAAGGTTGAATTAAATTCAACAGAACTGGGTGTTGTGAATTTAAAAGTTGCGATGGCAGATGGTAAAGTCAGTGTTCATATGGCAGCCCAATCTGATGATGCAAAGAAGGCTTTAGAGTCTAGTCTAGCTGAACTCAAAACCAGTCTTGCTGCTCAGAAATTGTCGATGGACAATGTAAAGATTGATGTGGTTGATAATGCAAAAATGTCTTCGTCTTTGCAAAATCAATTAAATCAAGGTGGTGCGGATCAGCAACACCAACAAACTCGCCAGTTCTGGAATCAGTTCCATAATAACTTCGGTGATAGTGGAAGAAATGATTCTTGGACGGAAATGACAGGCATAAAAAATTATGCCCGTCGTAGAGATCCTTTAACGCCTCTAGAGTCTGCGCCACCAGCGCGCTCTGTGGATGGTAAAGGTAGTGGGTTAAATTTAGTAGCTTAGTTTTTAGAAAGCATATTTAGCAAAGGAGTTGCTATGGCAGTCATGAATACAAAAATTGGAGTAAATCAGTTTGGTGCAACACAAACCAAGGCTACAAATGCAACTTCTTCAAATATTAGTGCTCATGATGCGAATAAATTGGGTGGAGAAAATATCGGCGATGTTTTAAATAAAATTGTCGATGCCAACTGGGTAGATCCATCCAAAAAAGTTCGTACTGCGGGTGATCCTAATTTAGATAAAGATGCATTCTTTAAGTTGATGCTAACGCAAATGAAAAATCAAGATCCAACGAATCCATTGAAGTCTCATGAGATGGCTGCGCAGTTAGCAAGCTTCTCTTCTTTAGAGCAAATGCAAAATATCAACTCTAATCTAGAAGAAATGAAAAACGCACAAAAGCCGACTGAAAATTTCCAAGCATTAAATTTAATTGGAAAAGCAGTTGCAGGTGATTCTGCGAAAGTTGTTAGAGGCGTGAATGATAAGGCTCATGATTTCAAGTTCAGCTTGCCAATGGATGCAAGTGAAGTGTCTGTGAAGGTAAGAGACATCGAAGGAAATATCGTTCGCTCTTACAATCTAAAAAGCCTTAAAGCAGGTGAAAATAAACTCACTTGGAATGGTGAAGATGATAAGGGTAGTAAGTCATTCCCTGGAGAATATACTTTCATTGCAGAAGCAAAAACTGCGGATGGAAAAAAACTAGGAGTGAAAACAGAATTTGATGGTGTGATCACAGGTGTAAGTTATTCTCCAGAAGGACCGGTGCTTCACGTAGGTAATCAAGCTGTTAAATTCAGAGATGTTAAGAAGATCACTGACCCACGTCTTGCGACCACGGACCAGAATGTAAAAGACGTTACAAACCTAGACTTGAAAAAAGATGATGTCAAAGTGCAAACTGATAAAGAGGGAAATGTAGAGCAACAAAACTCTTCCATGAACTCTGGATCTGTAGCAAAATCTAACATCATGAACTCGGTCGGTTTGTCGAGAGAAATGATGGAGCAGATAGCGAAGGAGACAGCGAAGTAATGGTCGATTTAAAAAAGATACAGACTCTAGATCAACTCACTCCGCAGC
>JBHIVS010000147.1:0-6514 GCA_041987885.1 Pseudobdellovibrionaceae bacterium
GATTCGGGTCGTTTCTTAGGATCGTATGTTTCCCAAGGGATTTTACCGAAAGATCCATTCATGTCGATTGATCAAGTGGGTGTGGGTTCATTGGTGAAAATGGGAACTGATCTTGGTCGTAAAGTAAAATCTAACTTAAAAGTTGGAGTTTGCGGAGAGCATGGCGGGGACCCAGATTCTATTGAGTTCTTCCATCGTGTGGGACTTGATTATGTGTCTTGTTCGCCATTCCGTGTGCCCATTGCAAGACTGGCTGCGGCCCGTGCGGCGATTCAGAATAAAATGAAATAGAATATTTTAAATCTTTAGTTAAACATAAAGAAACAAAAAGGGAGCCATGGGCTCCCTTTTTGTTTTTAGATTTATATATTTTTTATAAATCATTTGAGTTGTTATTATTCTGCGCCCTCTATTTTTTGTAGAGATCCCATTCGACCTTCTTGATAATCTTTCAAGGCCTCAGCGATTTCTTTTTGGGTATTCATTACGAACGGTCCCCAACCAATAATAGGTTCGTTGATAGGTGCGCCAGCCATCAGCAGAATTTTTGAATCCTTCGTTGTTCTGAATTTTAGTTCAGTGCCGTCGCGTTCAAAGATTCCTAGTTCTGAAGCTCCTAAAGTTTCTCCGTCCAAAGTTGTGATTTCACCACTAAGAACAAATAAAGTTGTTGTATGACCTTCGGGTAAATCCAGTGTGATATCCTGATCTGCTTTTAAACGCATATCCCACAAATTAATCGGAGAAAACGTTTTTGCAGGCCCTAGAGCTTTTTGAAAATCTCCGGCGATGACTCTGATTTCACCTTTGTCGCCAGCCAGTTTTACTGCAGGAATATTTGAGTCTTTAATTCCTTGGTAACGGGGATTAGTCATTTTATATTTGCTTGGCAAATTCACCCAAAGTTGGACCATTTCAAAAGGCCCACCTTTTTCTGCGAATTCTTTCCCATGAAATTCTTCATGCACTAATCCAGAGGCTGCGGTCATCCATTGGACATCGCCTTTTTGAATCACGCCACCACCGCCAGCAGAATCTCGGTGTTCGACTTGGCCATCATATACGATAGTTACAGTTTCAAAGCCGCGATGAGGATGTTCGCCAACGCCACGTCTGTGATTAGGGGACGCAGGGAATTGTGTGGGTCCCGCGTAATCCATTAATAAGAAAGGACTCATAACTTTACCAAGATTGTCGTATCTAAAAATGGAGCTTACAGGGAATCCGTCGCCCACCCAGTGAGGAGTTTCGCCTCGTTGTTGAAGTACTAGTTTTTTCATAGGCACCTCCTTGATGTTATTATTGCCTGATGTTTATAAGCTGACTATAGCAGTTCTATATTTATTTATTAGACTGTATAAAGTGGAATCAATTTCCAGTAATACGAACAATTAAGGTCCGGCCTATTTGTCTAATAATGATATATTTTTGAGTACTTAGCTATTTTATAGATGAGGAATGAGGGCGAGCATTGTGGAAGAATTCGCGAGTTTTGCTCTCGACCTTTAGGATATGACAAAAAAGGGAGCTGCCTTTTTACGTCAGTGTCTAAAGTTTAGTGAAAAAAAGGGCCTTCCATAGTCTCTCCATGATCGCTTATCTACTTGTATTTATGGGGTATTTATCGTGCCAATGGGGGTTGGACAGCTCCTTGCTCTAGTGAATAGGCAAGAGAGAGGTAATTATGAAAAACAAATACTTAATCAATACTTTAAAAGGTCTCGCGATGATCCTTATGACAGCTTCCCTAGTGAACTGTAGCAAGAGCTCATCGGGTGGTTCAAACTCATCTACTACTGGCTATAAATGCTATGCATATGGTGGTGCCCAAGTAGATAATTCTCAATGTACGAATAATCCTAATACGTCTTATTATTATTGCCGAGATAACAATGGCAATACGGTCGCAAATACAAGCTGCTATTCAACGTCGACTACTACAACTTCAAGCGCATATACTCTTCAAAATGGTCGATGTTATTATAACAATGGCTCTTATTTACAAGAGGTTGCTTACTCTTCTTGTTTAACGAATGGAAATGGTTCCTACTCACAACAAAACTGTGTAGGTAATACTTATTATTACGGTAATCAAACTATCAAGTGTGGTTATCAAGGTATGCCTGGAGCCACTCATATTTGTCCAACGGGCCTAGTTGTACAGACTACTACAGGTACAACAGTTCAGTGCCTATAATCTAAGCATTACTATCTCTCTGCAAAAGAAAGGCGTTTCAGGAATGAAGCGCCTTTTTCTTTTTATGCGGCACGATAAAATACCTCTCAATAGTGCCTATTCTTTAAGCTAAGTACCTTGTTTTTACGACCTCTAGTTGACAGGACTCCCAACACTCGCGAAATTGTTAAGGCCTTTGGTCTAGCTAGACCTTGGGCTTGTAATTTTGAGGGGAAGCGTACTCAAGAGGGGATATTACCTTGAGAATTAAAAAGATTGAACTAGTAGGTTTTAAGTCATTTAAGGATCGTACAGTTATTCATTTCGATGCTGGTATTACTGGTATCGTCGGACCAAATGGTTGCGGAAAATCGAATATCGTAGATGCTTTGATGTGGGTTATGGGAGAAATGTCTGCGAAGGATCTTCGTGGGTCTCAAATGACGGACGTTATCTTTGGTGGTGCCGAAGGTTATGCACCCCTTGGTATGTGTGAAGTCTCATTGACCTTGGAAAATGACGGCGGTGCTTTCCCCGTTAAATACATTAAACATTCTGAAATCATGGTGACTCGTCGTCTTTATAGAAGCGGTGAGGGTGAGTACTTTATCAATAAAGAACCTGCACGTTTAAAAGACGTTCAAGAGATCTTTATGGATACAGGTGCTGGTTCTAAAGGTTTCTCTATTATCGCTCAGGGTATGATCGGTAAGATTATCACTGCGAAACCTGAAGATCGTCGTATGCTTATTGAAGAAGCTGCGGGTATCACAAAGTTTAAAGCTCGTAAAAAAGAATCTCAAAGAAAACTTGTGGCGACTGATCAAAACTTGGTTCGTCTTCAAGATATTATCGGAGAGCTTAAACGTCAGATTGATTCTCTTCAAAGACAAGCTCAACGTGCTGAAAGATATAGAAACATCAAAAACCAAATCGAAGATTTGGATCTTTGGTTGTCTTCAGCTCAATTTATTGAATTGAATCGTGCGGCTGAAGAAGCACAAAGAATTTTTGATGAAGCTCAAAGCATGGAGATCGAAGGAGAATCAAATCTTTCAACTCTTCAAGGGCAATTGGAAGTTCTTAAACTTCAAATTCTAGAAAAAGAAAAAGCTGTCGAAGAACAACAAACTCAGTTCTTTGATATGCAGTCTTCTGTTCAGAAAAAAGAGATGGAAATTCAAGAGCTTCGTTTTGAAATTGAACAGGCTCGTAGAAACGAACAAATGACAGGTAATATCTTGCAAGAGCAAGAGGCTCGTCAGGAACTTCTTTTAAGAGATAAAATGTCTCTTGAAGAGCAAGTTGCGGAGCTTAAAGAAGAATCTGAATCTTTATCTGCTGAGTTCACTCAAAAAAATGAAATCTATCAGAATTCTACGAACAGAATTTCTACAGTGGACGAAGAATTAACGACAAAGCGTCGTGATTTATTTGCTGTGGGTCAGTCGGAGTCTTCGTTGGATGCCCGTGTGAACGGTTTGACAGCGCAAATCTCTGATTTGACAGAGCGCCAAGAGAACGAACAATTGGTTTTGAACGAGCTTCGTGAAAAACAGGTTGAATTTGAATCTCGTCGTAAAAAAGTTTTCAATGATTTAGATAAAGAACGTCAAATGCAATTGGATTTGGCGAATGATGCTGAGTCTTTTGAGGCGAATAAAAAAATTCTAACTGAATCTGTGGCGACAAAAAAACAAGAGGTTGAAGAATTCAAAGATTCTTTGAACGAAGTAGCTTCTCGTTTGTATGGCTTAGAAAACCTTCAAAATAACTTTGAAGGTTTCCAAGAAGGTGTGAAGCAAGTCATGCTTTGGCAGAAAACTCGCACTCAAGAAATCATGGCGGATGGTTCAGTTGTGAATCATTTCCAACCGGTTTCTGAGGTTGTTGAAGTTCCGGCTGAATATGAAGTGGCGATGGAAGCGGCGTTGGGGTCTCGTCTACAAATGTTGTTGGCGTCGGATTCAAATGTTGCTGTGGATGCTGTTTCCCATTTAAAAGAAAATAAATCAGGTCGTTCTAGCTTCCTTTCGGCAAATGAAAATGGAGCTGGTTTAGTAAGAGCTGGTGCTCCGACTTCTGAAAATGGCGTTCAAGCTATTTTGAAAGACGTTGTGAAAGCCGCTGATAAATTTCAAAATACGGTTGCTTATCTACTTGATGGTGTAGCGATTGTTGATTCTATCAGAACAGCTTTGGCATTACGTCCAAAGTATGAAGGTTGGACATTTGTTACTTTAGATGGTGACACACTGACTGCGGATGGAATTTTAACAGGTGGATCTTCTGAGTCTGCGGATTCTGGAATGTTGAAACGCCGTCGTGAAATCAAAGAACTTTCTGAAAAGAAAGATGAATTTGCTGGTAAATTGGCTCTTGCTCAAATTGCTCTTAAAAAAGTTGAGGAACAACTTGCTAATGTTGTGAATGACTTTGAAGGTGCGCAAAAACGTAAAGTTGAGCAAGAAATCAAAGTGACAGAGTTACGTAAAGATCTTGAGCGTGCAGAGAATGAGCTTCAAAATGCTCAAACGGCTGTGGAACGCCAAGAACGTGAACTTAAAAAAATCACTGAGCAAGTAGAAGCTCAAGAGTTAAAACTTGAAGAGTTAAATACTGCTTTGACAGAAGCTCGCGAGAAAAAAGTTATTTTAGAGATGGAAGTTGAAAACTTGAATATCGAGCTTAACAGCACGAAATCTGGTTTTGATGGTCTTCAATCTGAAGTGACTTCATTGCAAGTGAAGTCAGCATCTAAAACTCAAGAGTATCAAGGTGTTCTAAGACAGCTTGAAATGGTGACGAAGTCATTAAATGAACTTCAAAGCCAATTGACTCGCATGAGTGAAGAGGCGCAAGGCTATAACAGTCAAATGACTGAAAGCCAGTTAATACTAGAAGAAAAGAAAATTGAATTCGAACGTCTAGTTAATGAAGTTGAAGCCATGAAGTTGGCAGTTGCTAGAACTAAGAATGAATATGAAGTGATGTCTGAAACTGCGCGCGAAATTGAAGAAGCATCTTCGGCTTCGGTAAAAGCTCGTAACGAAAGACAACACAAAATGAATGATTCACAATTGAAATTAGAACAAGCTCGTATGAAAGAGCAGTATCTAATTGATCAAGTTCGTGAACGATACATGTTGAATCTTCCTGATGTCGTTGAGAAATACGCAAATAGAGAAGGTGACTTTGTTGAGGCGAATGACCAGTTGAAAGATCTTCGTGATAAACTTGCGAAAATCGGAGAAGTAAATCTTTCTGCGATTGAAGAGTACGAAGAAACAGCTCAACGTTATGAGTTTTTAACGAAACAGCATGCGGATTTGACAGAGGCGAAAGAGCAACTTCGTAAAGTTATCGATCGTATCAATAGAATCTGTTCTAAACGTTTCAAGGAAACTTTTGATTTAGTAAATGATCGTTTCACTCGCGTGTTCCCAGTATTATTCGGGGGCGGTGAGGCTCATTTAACTCTTCTTGAAAATGAAGACAAAGGTGAACAAGGTATCGAGATCATCGCAAAACCTCCGGGCAAGAAAACACAGAATGTGTCTTTGATGTCGGGTGGGGAGAAAGCTTTGACTGCGGTTGCCCTAGTATTCTCTATCTTCCTAGTGAAGCCGTCTCCTTATTGTTTGCTGGATGAGGTTGATGCTCCACTTGATGATGCCAACGTATTCCGTTTCAACGATTTAGTTCGTGAAATGGCAAAACGTTCGCAAATTATCGTTGTTACCCATAATAAGCACACGATGGAAGTTGCAAGCAAACTTTACGGTGTGACTATGCAAGAGCGTGGTGTTTCGACGATGGTTTCTGTATCTCTTCAGGACATTAAATAGATCCTTTAATTATAGATCTTAGAATAAATATAAATATAGAAAACCCTGTCGTAAGACGGGGTTTTTTATTTTTTAAGATGGCATTTTAAAGGTCTAGTACCAAGTTGTTATAAATCCAAGTTAATGGTCTGGCTTTATTTCGTTTTTATAGGGAATAGACTAGAATCTAGGGCTCACTGTTTCAGATTGATTTCAACTATCGTGGCATTATGAATGGTCAAACGGCAAGTTCTGACAATACGGCTACAGATTGTGGAGCTGTTTATATTTATGAATTTTCTTATTAATAAAGAGCAGTCTTAAGTCCTGTTCGAAGGCCTCCTGTGGAGGCCATTTTTATTTCTTTCGCTATCCAAAGTCCAGTCTTCATCTAATTCACTAAACATCCGACTCTGAAACACCGAAAGGAAAATGTGTAATTTATATCAAGGATTGTTTAGATGTCATTTCAGTATAATAAAAACAAAGAGCATTCCGGCGACAGTTTTTG
>JBHIVS010000148.1:0-6475 GCA_041987885.1 Pseudobdellovibrionaceae bacterium
AACGGGTGCCAGCAACAGGATCATCTTTTTTGATGTCCAGCCAGCGCGCTGGATCCGGGGCGTTGTAAACACTTCGGTGTAGTTCATCGAGCTCGGCGATTTTGAATTTTCCGATGGTGGTATCGCAATTCCAATTGACGGTGTAATGTGTTCTGTAGCATGTCTCACATTCAGTATCAGTCCATTCACGTCTATCTTTTCCAGAGCCACTGCTTTTGGTGACTGTTTTGCAGTTGCACTGGTATGGTTCTTCGTAAGTGTCGTGCTTTCGCTCCTTAGAGAGAACTTTGCCGTTCCACACCTCAATGTCGTGTACTGCTACACCGTAAGATGCCCCAAAAATACACCCCACAATAACCAGCCCGACAAGACCAACAATGATGGCGTGCCACTTATGAGCAGCTGGTGCCACTTTAAACAAGATTGCTGTTCCGAAAATTGGAACAAGCATCATCAGAATAAGTGAAATGCTCATTTCAGGCTCTCGAGAAATTTTTGCAGACAAAGACCACTGAAATTGTCAGGGTGACAAGGGTGAAAGTCTGCAAAACTCTGATCATTAAGCGGAAACTTTGCCTCTGCCTCCACCCAAATTTTTGTGATTGGATGTTCAGACAGCCACAACTTTTGCGAATTTCTGATGTAACGGCCAAGATGAATTTTGGCCATCGTAAGCTCAACCCCATCTTCTTCCTTCGCAAAGAACTTCAGATCACGCTTACTCATCGCGGTCTTAAGTTCTTTGACTATCTTGTCGGCGGTTTCGTTGAGCAAAAGCTGCTGTTCCTCAGTGATGAGGTCTCTTTGTTGGAGTACGTGTTGCTGCATAGAATCATTGTACCAGTTTTATCGTTTTGGTGATACTGCGTTTTTCGGGATAAAAGAAAAGGGAGCCAAGGCTCCCTTTGCGAAACGTAAAACCGATCAATCTTTTTCTTTTTCCAGAAACTTATTGCTGATAGCCTTAAAGCTGAATTGGCCATCAACACGCTTGAACACCAACCCTTCACGAATTGGATGGTTAAGAGAAGGTCCTTCAGCCATCTTCAGCAGGTCATCAATCGAAGTAACGCCGAGCTCTTCCAGTGTTACAGCTTCATGTAGAACTGGAACATGGAACACTTTACCAACCGTGTTTACTCCAAGATCTGTCAGGCGGTCGAACATTGAACGTCGCTCTGCAGGAGTTGCGTATCGTCCCTCGTCAATCAGGAAGATGTCGAACACATAGTACCTAAAGTCCTTGAAGTTCTCACGGTTACCCTGAATGGCTGGTCCCATGAGTTCGCCTTGGATTGCCACGTTGCCCAACGTAGGCAGAACATACTGCAAACCACTATCAATCAGCATCCGAACGAAAGTGTTGTCCTTATTGTCGTCGTTCACTTTCAACTGCAGATTCCGGCTGCAAACTCCGACTTCACCATCACGGTGGAAGGCGGTCATTGAACTGCCGTCCATCTTCACAGTGACTTCGTAGAGCGCGTTTCGATCAGCCTTGGCTGGTAGGACCTTGACGTGCTCCTTGCCAGCGTGTCCTTGCACTTCCTTGAGCACGCCCTTGGCGATCAGAGAATCAACGGCGTCGCTTGGCAGACCATCCACACTGAACGGAACGATGACGTCGTCGTAGCCGAAGATCTCAGCCTTGAGGTTCTGGCAGCGCTCTTGGTCCGTCTTCTTGATGAAGGATGGGAACAGGCCTTGAGCTTGGCCGACCAGCTCAGCAGGCAGCGGAGCTTCGTACTTTTTGACGCCTAGCAATTTACTGAAATCAATGTCTCGAATTTCTGTACCAGCGTCGACACCATCTAGAATATCTTGAGCTGCTGCTCGCTGCTCGTTGCTCATTGAAGACCACACAGCATTAGGGTCTTCTAGCTCCTTGCAAAGCGCGTATTGCACCAATGGAAGAGCGTGCAATGGAAGTGCCAAGCCCTGGCTGACTTGTCCACCCATCTTGATGGTGCGCAGCTTGTGACCCTTGACGCCTTCGAACGCGCGCGAGCTCTTGTCTACCAAGAACTGCCATGCCGGGTTTCCATCGGGCAGGAAACTGTCGATTTCAAAGTACACGCACGGATCGCCGACGTTGAATTCACCCTTTTTAACGACGACCTTCCAACCTTCAATCGTGGCGACCTCGATGATGTCCTTACCTTCAATTGGATCTAGCGCGTCAATGGTTCGAACCGTGACGAGCTTACGCTTGTTGACTGCTTCTGCAACTTGAGCCATAAGCTCAGGTGTACTTTGAATAATTGTGACATTCGTCTCTTGCATGAAAAACTCCTCGTGTTACGTACGTAATTGTACGTGGCACGAGGAGTTTTAATATTGTGTTTAGGGATCAGGATCAGACTTGAAAGATTATTTTCTCGCCATCTAGCGCAATCGTTTCTTGGAAGGGCTCCAACACTATGTCCTTATGAGCTTTACGTCTTTTGACGGCAGCAATATGCTCCTGTTCAATTCTTGCCCGATGGGCTGCTCCCTTGGCCGCTCTCACTGGGCAGATTAGATGCGGGTTCTCAGCCATGAACGCGATATCACGCTTGTTCATGTTGCTGCCACGTTGGCCGTTACAGATCTCGCAGCCAGGTCGCAAGTTCTCAATGGTGTCAACGCCACCAAAACTCTTTGGGATGATATGATCCCGTGTCATCATCACCAAAGATTGGATCACGTAAGGCCGCTTTTTTGTTGGCTTTAGAATTTTCGTGGCGTAAAGATTGAGAACAGGCTTGGAACGAGTGTCATTCTTTCCCTGTGTTGCGACCCAACGATCAGCAACACATCCGCATTTCCAACACGCAATCTTTCTTCCATGCATTGAACGAAAAAGTCCAATGCCAGAGGCCAAGCTAACTTCCTTACCCGCGACTATCCTGCTATGCTTTGGCAAAAGCGCGATCTTGAAACCTTCTTCAAGACTAATTTCTTTGAAATAGATTTGGTTCATGTCTGATTCTCAACTAGACGGCAGCGAAAACACTCCACGTATGAAGAATCTTCGATGAACGTAAAACACATACGCCCTGTCACAGGATGAGTGGTTGAACCAGAAACAGTGCCAACCTGTGCTCCAGATTTGAAAGGCTTACGGCTTTTCTTGTGTACTTGTTTACCGATCCAAGTTGACCACAGCTCAGGATATTCTTTGATGATTGGCTTCATGCTATTTGTCACCTAATGCCTGTATTACATTACACAGTGTTCGATGGTACCATCGGTCATGTTAATCCATACGCGTTGACCTGGCTTGTACAGTTTGAGCGCATCCGGAATCATGAGAACGATGCACTTGAACTCCCGCCCTACAACCGCAAGGTGGGCAAGCTTGCTCACAAATGATGGTGCGTTCTTGCACTTCAGACATGGTTCTTTCCTTCGTCCGTCAGGTAAACTTCATTTGTGAACACGAAACCGTCTTCCATCGGTTCTTCTTCAGTGAAGAGCACAAGCCCCTTCTTCTCAAGCTTTTTATACACTTGGAGTCCTGGGATGGTTTCTCCAGACCAGTATTCACGCTCGTTCTTGTCGGGAATTTTGGAAGTGAGCATGGAACCTCCATCATTCTTGAGAATGAATAGGGCAGTCAGCTCGTTCTTAGAAAGTTGGGGTTTCATATCCTGTGGCATCAATAGAGACTTCGTTGCCTCTCAGGCACGCTTTGCATGTGCCCAATACACTTCATTGATACCGCAGTACTTACACTGCCCGCCTTCATGTTCGTAACCGCGCAGCGGTGGATCGAACTCGTGCTTGCACGTCATACGGAGCGCCAACAGCGCTCCGGCTTCTTCTTTTTCACGACGGGCAACTTCAGCACGGAGGTCACTGAGAGAGACCTGCTTGAGGGATTCCATGGACTTGCACCTTGGTAAACTTTGATAGGTGCATTGTACACCAAAAAATTGGGCGCGCACAGTTACATTGTAACGGATTCAAAATAAATTTAAGTCAGTGAGATCCGCTTTGATCTTCAGATAAAGCAACAGCGCAAAGCACCTTGCCTGACATTCAGTCGACATATCAGGCGTAAAGATTTCTTCTTCACCCATTTTGAACTTCACCACCCACCCAACCTGGACAGGATCAATTAGTCCCGGAAAATACACCACAATAGATGTGCCAATTTTTGATTCAAGATCGGCAACAGCTGTCAAATCGTGGAGATAATCTGCATTGGGTTTTTCGTCATTCACTGGGAAAAACTCACTGAAAAAATTGTTCAGTTGATTTTTTCGCGCGAATTTTTCCCAGTCGCTCAGGAGATAATCTATTGCGTTGTTGATTACCTCGCGAGTAGTCACAGGAACAGGTTTGTGGGCTTTCCCCGTTTTTGCCAAACGTTTTGCACCGAAGTCTATGACATTTGCCACGTCAGACCTCAATGAACTTTGGTGCCAGTTCATACGAATTGAACTGGTGATTCACGTCAAACGAGTGCTCTTTGTTGTACCCACGCGGATTACAAACAACACGAGTGTTGTAAACCTTAGTGTCTATGCTATCATGAGTGTGACCGTGAATCCAAACCTTAGGGGCATAATCTGATGCAAGAATTGCATCACCATTGAACGCAAAGCCACCATCAATTTGCCCACCAAATCGTGGGTGACACAGTCTTCTAGATGGTAAGTGGTGGGTGACCACTACATTCGGAAGCTTTGAGTTGTCTTTTTCCAAAAACGCCTCAATCTGCTTTCGCATTGATCTGTGAATGAGCTGCATTTTTTGCACGGTGAACGGTTCTCCATCGTGCTTAATGACATAGAAGTCACTCATACCCGACTCTACTCTGTCGTTCTCCCAGTAATCTGCGCCACCATCGGTCCACGCGGTTCCGTAGATAAACCTGACGCCATCAAATTTTGCAGCTGAGATTTTCCCAATTGAAAAAATTGTGCGTGAAGTTTTTTCTTGCAGACTTTTTTCTAGGAGCGGCTCAAGTTTAACCATGTCATGTTTGTAATACTCATGGTTGCCTGGGACGAACACGACTTGCTTGAAGCGTTGCTCTATTTCAGCAATGAACTGCACAAGCTGATCTGGTTTAGACGAAATGTCACCAGCCAAAATCAAAATTGACAAGCTATCGCGAGCGTCAATTGGCACGAGACGGTTAGCCAGCTCTGTAACGTCTGAACCATAAAATGCTTCTAAGTGAAGATCAGAGACAATTCTTAGCTGTGCCATGGTGTGTTTTCTATGATGCCTGCTTCAAAACTTCTTTGTGCAGTGTTAAGTAATCTTCAACGTGCCTTTTGAGCAACTCGACAACACCTGGTTCATTGACCCTGTACACTAACGCTTCAATGTTGTCGGCCTTGAGCTGAATATCTCTCTTTTTTGCGTAGACTGAAAAATCATACAGCTTCATGGCCAGACCTTCACAAATGATTCAGGATCTATTTATGGCAAGGGTCGTTTTAGATGCGGGTTAAGCGCTAGCATTATATGGGAACGATTTTCCAGGACCCCACATAATTCTGACTGCACCATCTGCACCATTCCCAGAAACGGTGTTTATACTAGTGCCATACCCGCCACCACCCCCTGGCCAACCACCTTTTCCGCCAGCATTAGTTTGGCCTGAAGACCCATCAGTCCCCGTATTAGTTGAGGTACTACCACCTCCACCACCCCCGTTTGTCAAATAGTTTGGCAACACCTGACCATCTGGTCCTATACCAAACAGCCCGACGCCACCACCACCACCTCCACCGCCGGTAGTGCTTCCTCCAGAACCGCTTCTAGATCCACCACCGGCACCACCCCCTCCTGAGCCGGGCTGTGGTGGAACATAGTCGGATGCTACAGAGGACGTTGTAGGTGCATAACCCCCAGCACCACCATTTCCGAGATAACCACCCGCGCCCCCACCACCTCCGAATACCCAACCAGTTGAGCTAGTAGTGTTTAGAGCTCTCATACCGCTACCACCAGCTCCACCTTGTCCGACACGAGCAGTTTCTTGAGATGTGGAAGTAGTTTGTGATTGTGAAGAGTTTCTTCCTCCTCCAGCTCTAACCAGGGTGTTCACTGAAGATCCCCTCACAACATAACTTGATTCGGCGTAAACGGTGGAAGAAGTTGTATTACCACCAACTGTCACCTTTAGTGTTTCACCTGGAGTAACAGGTATGTCATTCACGTACGCCAAGGCACCACCACTGCCAGACCCATTAATACCGTTTCCGCCAGCCCCCACACAAACGGCGCAAATGGAGGTTACTCCATTTGGTACCACTAAACTAACCATTGATCAGGGGGCTAAGACTAGCGTTGGTTCAGCATCTACACCATCGTTAGGCACAACTAACGTTGCTGATGATGCTGAAATCACAATGGATTTGACCGGGGCCGGCGTTAACGCGATGGGTCTAAAGGTTGTTCTTTATTACAGAAAATCATAATGAGCTTCTTACTTAATCCTTACATTTCGTACTCAGTTGCCTCTCCATCTGGG
>JBHIVS010000149.1:0-6409 GCA_041987885.1 Pseudobdellovibrionaceae bacterium
GTAGGCAAAAAACACATGAATCGAAGCGAAAAGCCAAAAATCAAACAAGAAGAAGTAAAAAAGGTCATAGACGAAGAAACACAGGACCAGATGAGATACCTTGGTGGAGATTTCAAAACACTTGCCGAACAAGCTGAAGAATTACTTTACGCTGACAACTGCCCTGAATCGACAATGGATTTACTCCTAGCACCGGATCAAATGACTCTTCAAGTTCACGAATCCATTGGGCACCCCTTGGAATACGATAGAATTTTAGGTGATGAGAGAAACTATGCAGGTTGGAGTTTTGTAAAACCAGAAAACTTTGGAAATCTGCAATACGGTTCAAAACTAATGAATGTTACTTTTGATCCTACTGTTCAAGATGAAATGGCATCCTATGCTTTTGATGACTGCGGAAACAAAGCGACTAAAGAATATCTGATCAAAGACGGTATTTTATTGCGTGGATTGGGAAGCCTTGAGTCGCAGGCGCGCTTGGGATTACCAGGGGTTGCAAACTCTAGGTCTTCTTCTTGGAATCGTGCACCGATTGATAGAATGGCAAACATCAACCTAGAAGGCGGCCAAGAAACTCTAGAGCAAATTATTTCTGGAGTGGAAAAAGGTATCTTTATGGAAGCAAATCGTTCTTGGTCTATTGACGATTATCGCAATAAATTTCAATTCGGCTGCGAATATGCTCGTTTGATTGAAAATGGAAAACTTACCAAGGTTATTAAAAATCCTAATTACCGTGGAACAACAGTTCATTTTTGGAACAATCTAAAAGCAATTTCTAAACAGAGAGAAACTTTTGGGTCTCCGTACTGTGGTAAGGGTGAACCAAATCAAGTTATTCGCGTTGGACACAAAACCCCTTATTGCCTATTCGGTAACATCGAAGTGTTTGGAGCTTAATCATGACTTTTATTGAAAATACAAAGAAATCATTCGACGTTATTTCTGATTATTTATTTAAATCTCTTCAAGCTGAGGAACAGCTTAATTTGAATCTTCACGCCGAAGATTCAATCTTTGTGCGTTTTAATGGAAACAAAGTTCGTCAAAATACCTGTGTGAACCAAAAAAATCTTTCCCTGACCCTACAGACTCAGGGAAAAACATCAAAAATTCATTTTTCTTTAACTGGAAATGAAGCCTCTGATAAAATCCGTGCAGATGAGTTTTTGAAATTGGCTCGTCAAGAATGCGACCTATTGCCTGTCGATGAGTTTCAAGTACCCATGGTAAACAATGGAACTAGTCACAAAGTATTTAAGGGCAAACTATTAAGCTCTGAAGGTTTATTCGGAGCCATCATGGATTCAGCTCAAGGGGCTGACCTTGCTGGTCTTTATTGTGCAGGACCCATTGTTTCCGCTAATAAAAACTCTATGGGCCAATCACATTTTTTTGCGACAGAAAATTTCTTTTTAGATTATTCAATCTATTTCGGAGAAAAAGCCGTAAAAGCTGTCTATGCAGGTACTGAGTGGTCGCAAGCTGATTATGAAATAAATTTAAAATCATCTTTGGCACAACTTGAACTCATGAAGCGTCCAAAAAAAGTACTAGCACCTGGGAAATACAAGGCTTACCTAGCACCTGCGGCCTCTGCGGAGCTATTCTCGATGCTTTCGTGGGGATCACTAAGCTATAGCCTTTACAAGCAAGGAAATTGCTCTTTGGCTAAATTAGCTGACGGTGAAAAACAACTCTCACCACTATTTTCTGCTCGTGAAAACTTTAATCTTGGCTTAACTCATCAGTACAATGCTCTGGGCGAAGTAAGTCCAGAACAAGTTGAGCTTATCACAGAAGGCCGTTTAAAAAGTTTACTCGTCAGTACACGCAGTGCCAAAGAATACGGTGCCCCTGCCAATGGGTCTGACAGTAATGAGTCTCCAAGGTCTTTGGAGATTTTAGGTGGATCTTTAAAGCGCGAAGATATTTTAAAAAAATTAGGTACTGGGCTATATCTTTCAAACCTACACTATCTAAATTGGTCAGATCGCCTGAATGCTCGTATTACAGGAATGACTCGCTATGCATGCTTCTGGGTAGAAAATGGAGAGATCGTAGCCCCTATTGCTGATCTACGTTTCGATGAAAGCTTGTATGATTGCCTAGGTGAAAATTTAGAATCTATTACAGATTTCCAAGAGATCGACCCTATGGTTAGCACCTATGAGTCTAGAGCCCTTGGTGGAAAAAAAGTTCCAGGTTTGATGATCAAAGACTTTAAATTCACACTTTAATTTGCAGAGCCCGAAAGCCGAAAAATAAGTAGTCTTTTGGGTCCACGGAGCTTTCTTTTGAGCTCTTTTTTCGGTTTTTATTAGGAGTATTTAAAATGGTTACTTATGTTGTAAATATCTCAGTCACCCACGAGGCCTATGAAAAGTATATGCAGTGGTTGCAAGAAGAACACATTCCAGAGGTTCTAAACGTCGAAGGTTTTATTAAGGCTGATCTGTGCACCCGCAAAGGTGGGGCCATGGAGTCCTCAAGTAAAGATGTTAAAATTATTTATACAATCAAAGACGAAGCTCAGGTAAAAACTTATTTGACCTCCTATGCAATGGATCTTCGTGAAAAAGGTATCGAAAAGTTCCCAGGTCAGTTTTCGTCAAGCCGCGAAGTTTGGTTAGAAACCATTACGTTTATGTCAAAAAACTAACTTCTTTTGACTTTACACGCCTTCAGAGAGCAAAATAAGGGCGTGTAAAGGAGACACCACTATGCAATCGAGTTCACTTAAAAAGATCGTAGACAATATCTCTCAAAACAAAAATCTACAGAAACTTATGGAAAGCTTCCACAACCTAAGCGAAGAAATTAAAGGTAAAGAAGCTGAATTGAAAAAGTCTTTTGATAAAGAAAAAGATGCTCAGATCGAGAAAGCATGGAAACAGTATCAAAAAATCGTAAAAATGCTTTCTGCTTCTGAAACTAAACTTGATAAAGAAGTTAAAAAGACGGTTCAAAAAATCAAAACTACAGCCGATGGTCTTGAAAAAAACATCATGACTGCTAAAAATAAAGCTCGCACGACTTCCAAAAAAATCGAGCGTAAAGTGATGAAAAAAGTAGCTCCAAAGAAAGCCGCAAAAAAAGCGACTGCAAAGACAACTACTAAAAAGACAACAGCAAAAAAAGCGACTAAAAAAACGACTTAGTTTGTCTTTGAGTAAGGCTCAAATTTTCTTAACAGGACTTTGAGCCTTTATTTTTACTCTGCAAGAGATCTTCTTCTTTTCAATGAATTATGGCGTTATTATTTCCTCTAGAAATATCATGAACGCTATTAAAAAATTCTTTCTTTATTTGAGCTTTTTTATCCTAGGATCTATCGTAGGTTTTTTTACTTTAACGACTGTCGTTGGATATTCTGTTTTACAAAAAATTTCTCACCCAGAAACAGTCAGTGATTTTAATCTCCGTAAAACCGCCGAACTTTATAGCGAATTTACAGGCTCCTTAAACCAAGTCGATGACTTGATTGCAGAAATAGATAACTCAAAAAAAATACATATCTGTAAAATTATTTGTGATAGCAGTTCATTTGTCTCCAGCTATGATAGCTATGACTCTTCAACACTCAAAACCTATTACTCTCAAAATCCTAAGCAAGCGTTAAAAGATCCTGATTTTAGACTTTTGATCGATAAACTCCATCGCTATTCGCGCATGCTACCCAACAATACTAAAGACGCTATCCGCGATCTTATTTTAAGCAGTTCCGAAGGGAAATCTCGCCCAGCAACTGCCGTTCTTAGCTCTGCAAAAATTCAAATGGGTCTTGTGAGTGAGCTTCCTTCTTATTTACTCCAATTGCGCCGAGCCCTGTCCGAAGAAGAAACTATTGATCAAGTCCGTGACTTACGAACTCAATGTGCAAAATCAGGGAAAACAAAGAAAATAACAGAGGACTGCAATACTTTAATGGCTCACTACGGTGTTCAAGCTCGAAACAAAGACACTGAGTAAAACTCACTTCGAATAATTGATTGAAAAGGGCTGGCGAATCGCTTACCAATATCTGCATGCAAGAACGTGTAAGCAAACTCCAAGTATTTTTCATGACCCTCACCTGTGCTCTGATTGTGGGGAATCTCTACTATAATCAACCTCTTTTAGGAGTTTTAAGTCGCTTCTTTCAAGTCAGTGAAACCGAGGCCTCTTTAATACCCACTCTTACTTTAATTGGTTATGCTTTTGGTATATTTTTACTTGTCCCTGTCGGAGACATTATCAATGCACGTAAGTTAATTCAAGCCTCTATGTTTATCTCTGGTTGCTTAGCATTACTTTTAACTCTAAGCCCTAATCTAACTGTTTTTTTAATTATTAGCTGCGTGCTTGGATTTGCAAATGTTGGGCAATCTGTATTAATTCCTTTTTCTGCAAACTTAGCCGCCCCCGAAGAGCGTGGAAAAGTTGTCGGATTGGTGCTGTCTGGTATTCTTATTGGATCTCTAAGTGCTCGTACAATGGCTGGGATCATCACTCAGTATTTTGGATGGAAAGCTGTTTTTATATTTGCAGGAAGTGTTTCTATTTTACTTTCGATCATCACTCCACTTTTACTGCCAAATGCTACTCCTCACTTTAAAGGCAGCTATAAATCTTTATTGCGCTCTATTTTTGAAATTTTTAAAGACTTCCCAACTATTCGTGAGGCCTCTTTGATGGGGGCTATTTTATTCGGATCATTTTCTGCCTTCTGGACAGTATTAACTTTCCTACTAGAAGGAGAGCCTTTTTTCTATGAGCCAAAAATTATCGGATTATTCGGCGCTCTAGGGCTGATTGGTGCATTAGCCGCCCCACTTGCTGGTAAATATTTAGATACAAAAGGAGCTGCAACAACAATCCGTCTAGGGCTTTATTGTGCAATGACTGCTTTTGCCATTCTTGGATTTTCTTCTAACTGGGTGATTGGTTTAATCATCGGAGTTTTATTTTTGGATCTAGGAATTCAAGTAGCACATATTTCTAATCAGTCTCGTATTTTCAACTATAAACCTGAAGCCAGATCCCGTTTAAATACGATCTATATTTTCTTTTATTTTGTTGGTGGAAGTGCGGGTTCCTATATTGGGTCCATTTTATGGAGCCTAGGAAAATGGCCAGCAGTCTGTGCTGGGGGCTTTATCGCCTGCTTGACTGCTTTTCTCGTTTTCCGCCGCGGAGTAGAGTCCAAAAAACAACCCCTCTCCTAAAAAACTAATCACTTAAAGTCTTCCCTGTTACTCAAAAGCAACAAGGAAGACACCCAGCCCTTTCGCCTCGCATTAGCACCACTCCTCAATGGACAGTACTTTCTTAAGTGATCCCTATATGATAGTCTCATTGCGCTAATCGAGGTTCATTATGAAAATAAGTGATTTATCGTCTCAAAACGAATTTATTTCTCGTCATATCGGTCCTACGGATTCCGATATTCATTCTATGCTTAAAACTCTTGGATTAAATTCTTTAGAGCAAATGGCAGAACAAGTTGTTCCTGCTCAAATCAGAACTCAATACGACTTCCCTATTGTTGGTGAAGGCGTTTCTGAATACGAGCTTTTGGCGCAACTTAAAAAAATGGTTTCTAAAAATAAAGTTTTTAGAAGCTATATCGGCATGGGTTATCACGACACTATTACACCCACAGTGATTCAAAGAAATATTTTTGAAAATCCTGTTTGGTATACAGCCTATACTCCTTATCAACCTGAAATCTCTCAAGGTCGTCTTGAAGCACTTTTAAATTTCCAAACAATGATCATCGATCTAACGGGAATGGAAATCTCTAATGCTTCTTTACTAGATGAAGGAACTGCGGCTGCGGAAGCGATGTTTATGGCACATGCTCTTTGCAAAAATAAAGCAAATGCATTTGTTGTTTCTCCAGATATGCATCCCCATGTGATCGAGGTACTAAGCACTCGTGCAGAGCCCCTTGGTTTTGAAATGATCGTCGCAGATCCTGCGAAATATGATTTTGCAAAACCTGTGTTTGGTGTTTTCTTCCAGTACCCAACAACAAACGGTGGAATTTACGATTACTCTGATATCGCAAAAAAATACAAAGACCATGGTGCACTTGTTGTTGCCGCTGCGGATTTGCTAGCGATGACATTGTTAACTCCTCCAGGGCAATGGGGCGCGGATATCGTTGTGGGTAATTCTCAACGCTTCGGTGTTTCTTTGGGCTTTGGTGGTGGATCTCCAGATATTTGACTCTACTTACAGTTCTACACAGATTTCATCATAAACCATTGAATCAGACGCTGTTAATGACATTGGAAATTAATATCTAGGTTTAATTTTTGGGATAACTTTAGGACTTAAAGCTTTTATTTTCGTAAACAAAAAATTAAAGTTGCTCTCGATTGTTACGTCTTACGTGATATTTACAGCTAAACTAATTCTT
>JBHIVS010000150.1:0-6402 GCA_041987885.1 Pseudobdellovibrionaceae bacterium
GGAAGTCCCCTCTCAAATACCCGTTTATTTGAATACTCCTATGGGAGAAGAAGTTTCATCTCTGTATGAGTCTTTTTCTCAATACCATAGACTGGGTCAGGGGCAATTCGCTGAAATCATGTCTGAGGTTCATTCCGTAAAAACCACCGAAGATTCTAAGAACTTAAATGATCATCCGGAAGGTCCCATGGTTATCGTGGCAGCTAGCGGAATGTTAACTGGTGGCAGAGTTTTACATCATTTAAAAGCCCTTGGTGGCGATCCAAAAAATATACTTTTATTAGCAGGCTTTCAAAGTACAGGAACCCGTGGTCGCAGCCTTTTAGAAGGTCAAAAAGAAATCAAGATCCATGGAATGTTTCACGAGATTAACTGTGAAATCATATCTTCAGATTCTTTTTCGGCCCATGCAGATCAAAAAGACCTGATAGATTGGCTTAAAAACCTTAAGAAAAAGCCTAAAAAAGTATTCCTAGTTCATGGGGAACCAGAATCCATGGAAGCTTTATCAATAAAGATCAAAAATGATCTAGATATAGAGAGTTATGCGCCACAAATGGAGCAATTTATTAACTTATAGGCCTTAAAAAGGATGTCTTTAGAAGATTTATCCGTAGTTGGCTAAAACGATTATAGAGCATTTAATGGTATTTTTAGGGTTCTTTGGAAATAAAACCTATACTATGTGTTACATAATATAACTTATCAGAAGATGTAAATATCCATCTTGAGCAGGTAGATTCTTACCGCATCAACTCAACCAGATTAGTTCCAATTGCTTGTTCTATTATGGAATTGTTCTTTTAATGCGCCTTAATGTCTAAGTGGGTCCAAAAACTTCGGGACATTCTAAATATTTCAGTTCTTCTGTTTTTGGTAAAACTTCTTTCGCGATAAAACGTGTTAGCTCTGGCTGTGGTTTGCAGAATAAAATATCAAAGGCAAAACGATCTTTTCCATAAAGACCTCTGTGTATGATGTTCGCATCAAAAGCCAACAAATCACCTTGTTTTAAAGGTATTTTTTTTGAATTAGCAATCTCGTCTGAAACATTTTTACCATTTTGTTTTAATCGAATATTTAATTCTTCAGGGAAATCCCATCTGAAATGACTTTCAGGGATCAATTCGATTCCATTTTCATCGGCAAAAGCTATGCGTAGATGCACGACTTGGCATTGTTTAGCTTCGATGGTTTTTCGCTGCTCTTGCTCTGATTGCCCTGTGTATTGAATGTCTCTGTGCCAATAGTTTTTTTGTAAAGAATTTGAAGGATTAAAGAAAATTTGAGAATTCAAAAAGAGAATATCTTCGCCTAAAAAATTTCTAGCTTCTGTGACTATTTGTTTGGAGCCTATAAATTTTAATAACTCTAATCTATCTTTAGAAGATAAGAATTCACCATTGGTGATATAGGCACTATTTATGGTGCCTTTTTGATAAAAATTTTCATTTTTAATAAGCCAAGCTTCATGAAATCTTCTAAGAATTAGGTTTATTTTATTCAAGTTTTCGCGATCGATAAAACTAGCTAAAAATTTAAAACCTGAATCCATGTGCTAACCACCTCTCAGAAATTCTAATTTACAGTTAAACCAATGGGTACTCAAAATAAGGGGAAGTTTTTAATATAAAAATAAAGGGTATGTCTTTTGCCTATAAATCCAGAGTAGCTTTTAATTTTTATAAGGATTTTAAGGCATGATGAAATCAAATCTATTGCAGCTTACGGTAGTACTTGGGATTCAGCTCGCTTTTGGGGTTTCCAATGCCTCAATTCGTCCTTACTGTATTAATAATGAACAAAAACAAACTGCGAAAACCTTTGTTACTGATTTCATTAAAATGCAGGATCTGTTTGAGGCTTACAAGCTAGCAAATCCAGAAAATGATGAGTCCCTAGACCCTTCTGATTTAGAAATTTCTGATACGGAAGCTCGAACTAATTATACAAAAAATCAATACAAGCTCTGGAAAATTTCAAAAGAACTTCGCTTAGGAAAATTCCAAGATTCCTTGGCTTGTGAGTATATTAACGTGCTTTCTTCTGAGAGAAATAAATATCAACCAATGCCCGTTTCTGAATTTAATCTGACTTTGCCGGAAGCTATGAGTATATATGCATACACCGAAGATTTATTTAAAATAATTAATCCCGCACTTCGTGGAAAAACGAATCATTTAAAGCAAATAGCTGCCGTCATTAAACAATTGGATTTAGGACTTTCCAAGCTACCACCCTACCAAGGTGTTGTTTTGCGCGGCGTGAATTTGCCTAAGAATATGAATTTGAAAATTGGAGAAACATTCTCTGATCCAGCATATTTAAGCACGTCAACGTCGACCCCTTACGGTGGGACTCATCAGTTTATTATTCATTCAAAATCAGGCCGTCAGGTCGAAATGTTTTCACCGAATCCAGATGAAAAAGAAGTTCTATTCATGCGTAATACTCCATTTAAGATCATTGATGTTAGAAATTCAAATGGAGTAATTTTGGTTGAGCTTGCAGAGTAAAATAAAGATCTTACGATAATCATCCATAAGATCTTTATTTGTTTTGTTTTACATATTTAGAGTAAATTCAGGCATGGCTGTTGGCGAAGACATGCTGATTTCTGCATCTGCCACACCATCAAGTGATTGCAATTGAAGATCGATAAAGGCAACGCCTTCTTGGGTATCGAAATCACCAGAATTAAAGAAAGTATCCACAGGAATGATTCCTGAACGTTGGAATGCTTCTACATAATATCTTTTTCCAGATACGGTTGTGATCACTGCATTGGAAGCTAAAATCATGGCATTTTTGGCTTTAACAGAAAGATAGGTCAAAGGAACTTGATTTGAAATATTAATGCGATACCATTCGCCGCTTTCAAGCTGAGTAATAGATGAGATCTGTGTGGATGCAGGAAAACTCACTCTGACTTCATTAGAAGGTGCATTGTTAATAGGATGAGCATCTAAATTATTTTTTGCAAATGCACAAACAGACGTCGCCACTAGAATAGTTGTAGTTAAAATTGAAAGAGTTTTCATGGTACATTCTCCTTTGTTTTGAGATGTCCCATTAACCCATTCGCTAGATCTAGTCTCAAGTTTCGATTCTGTAATTTTACCTGAGGCGTCTAATTTTGAACTCTATAATTTGTGTATCAACAAGTTTTTAAACTACGCTGGTAAAGTCAAAATCAAAGGTTTGCCCTTAGTAATGACCATAGTGTGTTCATATTGAGCAGTAAGGAATCTTTTGCTGGTCGCTAAGGTCCAACCATCCCCTGTATCAAAAACTTCTCTAGCACCCGTAGAAAGAAAAGGTTCAATAGTGATAACTTGGTTTTCTTTTAGAATGCGCTTGTCTTTAGGATCGTAATAAGCAGGAATAAACTCTGGCTCTTCGTGCAGGGCTCTGCCTACTCCGTGACTTCCTAAGTTTTCAATAATTGTTAAGTTATTTTTACGAGCTTCTTTTTCAATGGCTTTACCGATGACATTTAAAGGCTGTCCTGCTGTTGCCGCACGAAGAGCCATGTCTAAGGCTCTCTTAGTTGCTAAGCAAAGATTTCTTTTTAAATCAGATTCAGGAGGAATAATAAAAGAAGCCCCTGTATCGGCAAAATACCCATTTAATTCTGCAGAGACATCGATATTTACTAAATCTCCGGCAGCTAATTTTTTAAATCCAGGAACTCCATGCGCAGCTTCTTCATTCACGCTGATACAAGTTGCGCCTGGGAAATTATAGACAAGTTTTGGAGCAGATCTAGCTCCGTGCTTTTCTAAAAAGGCTTGCCCCAGTTGATCAATCTCAAGAGTCGTGATCCCTGGTTCAAGTTTTGAGCCCATGTACTGAAGACATTGAGCAACGATTTTACCAATTTTTTGCAAAGCTTTTAGATCGTTTTCATTTTCTATAGACATGAAGAGAAGCTACCACAGGCAGAGCAAATCCTCATTAAAATAGTGTTATTTCAATATTTTATAAGCTTTTCTCAAAGTCTTAATTCTGAAAAAATGACACACCTAAGATATTAAATGTATAGTCAACTTGACATTGCCATTAATAAATGTAAAGTTAACTATACATGGGAAACTTGATATTACAGCTGAAAATAAAAAGTCGTGTGGCTCTTTTTAGGGCCGACAAAGGTATTACACAACAACAGTTAGCTGATGAAATCGGGGTCACGCGGGCCACGATCATTGCCATAGAGAAAGAAAACTACAACCCCTCTTTGGAACTTTCATTTCGTCTAGCTCGTTTTTTTAAAACAGACATTCAATCTTTATTTTATGTCGAAGAAGAAAAATAAATAATAGGAATAAAAAAATGGATAAATTTAATAAGTACGTTCTTGCATGTGCCAAGTGGTTATTTCCAGTGGCCGTTCTAACTGCGATCTTGGGAACTGTTTTTAAAATTTCTGATGACGGGATTTTATTTAACATCTTAGGTACTCTCACTGTTACTTGGATAATATCGGTCATCTATATCGCCTTTGCCTTAGCAATCTCATCGAAACTTAGAGAATCCTTTGTAAAACGTTGGGCAGGAATTAAGGAAAATGATGAAAGAGAGTCACAGATCGCAGGCAAGGTAAGTAAAAAAACCTTTATTTTTATGATGGGTATTTTGCCATTAATGCTGCTTTTGAGTGCTCTCGAAATTAGTATTTATAATTATAAAACTCCACCGGCTGTCGGTCAAAATGGATCTATCAATATTGGTTTTGGTTTGAGTTTTATGAAGTCTGGTGAAAATAAACTTCAAGAAAAAACCTTAGCAACAGATGAAGACAATCGTTCTTATCTTATAAACTACAAAGGACTTCCTTTTAGTTCTGATGGAATGCTTATTCTAATCATTGCCCTTCAGATGGGGACATTTTATTTCTTCTCTAGAAAAGAACATCAAATTGAATAGATAATATTAACAGGGTCTTCATTAAAAGAAGACCCTGTTAATATTTAGGATCCCCTACTTTTAAAAGCACATTTTTTTTACGAACTTGCCCTATTTGGAGCGCATATGGAATGAACATTGCTTTTATATCTCAAATAGATGTCTATTTCTTTTATAGAGCCTATGGCCTTTTAGAGTGACATTTTTTGGATATTTTACTCTGAAAGGGACAAATTATGAAAAAAATCAGCCTTATTTTAAGTTTCATTTTTTGCCTATCTGCCTGCTCTGAAGAATCTTCTCATTCGACCGAAAATTTTGGTGATAAGTATGAAACCTCGAGATCTGGCAATACGTGTGAACCATCCATAAATAATATTTGCCAAAATTCAGTGCTACCAATTGCCATGGAAATTAAAAAAAACGGTAGAAATTCGGCTTTAGAAAAACTTAAAAAAGAATTCTCTCTGCCTGAAAGTTTTGACGGAAGCGATGAGTCTTTTCAAGCTTATATTAGCGACTTTTCATTAAGAATTGAGGCTAAAAATCGTTTTCTGATTCTGGCGGATAAAGAATACCGCAATTTTCATAACTATGATGAAGATGTTAAAGAAGCAACTGCTATAGTCCGAAATCTAATGCTCAATTTTTTAAAAAACGATAAGAATGATAACGATCTCTTGAGAAATGCTTTGAATAAAACTTCTGTTAAGTCTGTATCAGAAATTTTTGAATCTTTTTATCGCGGTAAAGATGTTGTCACAATAGACATATTAGCACTATGTGGCAGCGACGGTCTTAAGGTAAATGCTCGCTCTTTATTACCACCAGATAGCCCAAATGGAATTATTTATCTTTGTCCTGGTCATTTATTATTAGATACGGGAAAAAATAAGAATGAAAGAATTTTAAGTCTAGTGAAAATTATGTCGCATGAAATGACTCACCAATTGCAATATCAAGGGTTTAAACTAGATAGGGAAACTCTTTCCTGCATGAATAGTGATCTTGTTGATAGATCAAAGCAATACGTAGAAAATAAAAATAAAGAAATAGAGGCAGACATAGTAAGCTTTAAAATTATCAATACATTTTTTAAACAAGAAAAAAACCTTGTACGGAAAAATGAAAAAATAAAAACTGCGATATCTTCATTGTGTCATATTGACGATAATGAAACACAATCTGATTCCTCTACTCACCTAGACAACTTATCTAGATTAAGAAACTACTTCAAACTAAAAGAAACCTCTGAACTTTTAGGGTGTAATCAACGTCCTAGTTGTTAAAAAATCGTAAAAAATCCTGAGATTTTATTTACATTATTTAGCCACGCAAGGACAGGAATTTAAATACAATGAAGTTATCTAAAATTTTATTTTTTTCTATATTTATAGCTGAGAGAGATATTCTCGAAAAAATTAAAAATCCCTATATTGTCGGTCTTCACTATGCTTTCCAGACAGAAACAAAATTGTATTTCATTATAGATTTTCT
>JBHIVS010000151.1:0-6330 GCA_041987885.1 Pseudobdellovibrionaceae bacterium
TCCAATTTGTTATTTACATCGACAACGTTGCATTTGTTCTGAAATACCTAAACTAAATGTTCCCACTCGTTTGAGTCTTATTATTCATGCTAAGGAACTTAAGCGGACTACCAATACAGGGCGTCTGGCTCTGCATGCATTGGTGAATTCTGAAATGTATGTTCGTGGGCAAAACAATGAACGCTTAGATTTATCTGCGATGTTAGATCCTAATTATGAAAGCTATGTTCTTTTTCCTAGTGACGATGCTTTGGATTTAGAAGACATCAAACCTCAAAAACCCATTCAGTTGATTGTTACTGATGGGAATTGGCGCCAAGCGAGTAAATTAAACACGAGACATCCAGAACTCAGCCATTTACCACGAGTAAAAATTAGTTCAAAAAACACGGCATTATATCATCTACGCAAAGAGCACTTCAGTGAAGGTCTTGCTACTTTAGAGGCTATTGCTTTAGCCTTTGGAGTGATAGAGGGGTCAGAGGTAGGCAACAGCTTGATGGAGCTTTATCAAAAAAAGCTCAAGGCGACTTTGCAGGGGCGCGGGCAGCTTCCAGAGTAATAGTTCAAGATTTTATTTTTTTAAAGATTGAATGATTTGATCTAATTTACCTAAGAACTGAGAACGTGCTTTTGGGTCCATGGGAGCGGGCCCACCACGCATTTCACCCATGTGTCTTAGATTTTGCATTAGTTCTCTGTTGGCGACGGCAGATCCAATATTGTCTTCAGTGAATTCGACACCTTTAGGTCCTAGGGCTCTAGCCTTCTTTTTTACACAACGTTCGGCCAATAAAATATCAGCGGTGATGACAATATCTCTATCGGTTATTTGTTCTGCAATCCAATCGTCAGCAGCATCAAAGTTTCCAGAAACTACCTGCATTTCAATCAGAGAGTCCAAGGGAATATTTAGATATTTATTAGCAACAACAAAGGTTTTAATTTTATAGCGAGCTGCCACCTTGTAAGTTTCTTCTTTAACAGGGCAGCCATCAGCATCGATATAAATTTTAATGTCAGGTTTTGTTGTCATTACTATTTAAGCTACTAGTAAATCAAATCTAAGGCAAAAGATTCTCTCTCTGAATCTTAGATTGAAGATGCTACCTTATGCTGAGCCCTTATGATTTGTACTGGACCGATTGTCAATTTTATATCTTTTAATGATAGATATAAAGTTATCACCATAGTTATTTAGCTTTTCAGGATTAACACCTATGATCTGAGACATTAATTGGTGAGTATCCGGTAAACGCTCGACCATTTCATGTAATGTATAGTCTTTAAAGATCAAATGGGCTGCTCACCTTTAAAGCAGTGAATTTCCTACCCATCGGAACACCAGCGCAGATTCGGAAAAAGAGTAGCTGAAGAGCAACATCTGTCAACTTTGGTAATTGATAAACTATAGAATCTTTGCTTCACAAAATTATAAAACTATTAAATGATATCCTTAAGTCTTGGAGCATTAAGGTTTAAGGATATCTAATGAGAACTCCCAATCATTTGGAAATTAAAAAAATATGTCGACAATGTATCGAACCCATTTCAAAGAAATGGGGTTTAGGTGCTGTTCATGATATTCGATTTGATGATCAAGGATGGGTAAATGTAACGGCCTTTGTAAATGATTTATTTGTTATAAGATTTAATGCACGTGATGTGCATTTACCAAAATTTAAACGAGAAGAGATAGTATATACTTCCTTCAAAGAAGTCCTGCCTTTGCCTGAGTTGATAGGACTTGATGATTCTAAAACTTTGGCTCCATTTGATTATATGATTACTAAAAAAGTTGTGGGTACAAATCTCGAGGTTGGCTGGAATTCATTGTCTGTGCGAGATCGAGATTCTTTGTCTTATCAGGCAGGAAAGTTGCTTGCTAAAATTCATTCTATAAAATTAGATAAATTTGGAGAAATTTCTGAAAGGCCTCCGTTTTCAAAGACAAATTCATGGAAAATTTATTTGAAGTCTTTGTTGGATTACCATTTGGAAGAGGCGAGGTCTTTAGGAATTTTTCAAGCGACTAGTTATCAACAATTTCAAGATGCCTTTAATGAAAGCTCAGATATATTCGATTCTATAAATTGTTCGACGTTAGTTCATGGAGACTTTCATTTTGGGAACTTACTTTTTCTGGATGATAAAATTGTCTCAATATTAGACTTTGAATGGTCCTGTTCTGGAGACCCCCTAATGGATTTTTGTAGTCATATAGATGATATGAACACAAAATGGCCAGGCAGTCAGTGTGGCTTTTATGCAGGCTATGGAATTAAAGACTTTTCTAAGGACGATCTAAGTAAAATCAAGGTCTATAATATGGTTAAAAATATAGAGCTATGCGTGGTTGCGAAGAAGTTTTTTCCAAAAGACGAGTTCATAGATTATGTTGCCATTACCGAGACTAATTACCTACCTAAGGATTAACCTTTTATTACAATTTTGCGGTCTAAGTCTTGTAGGCTTTGGACTTTAAAAACTAGATCGATTTTTATAGGAAAATACCGATAAGTACTTATGCTAAAATATCTTATACTTTCTACTATATTAGTTTCTGCCTGTGCCACTAAATCGCCAGTTGTGAGTAATAGTGCACCTAAAGATCCCAAAGCGACTTTAGATTTAGGTAAAGCTTTAAATCAGGAACACCCAGAGACTTTAAAATACTTAAAAGGTATTGCAACATCTACCCCTTATGCAGAGCTTGATGTCGTGGACCCCATGAAATCTTTGCCGGTCTATTTACAGGCTGAAAGAGGGATTGCATCGAGTAATAAAGATAAAAATGAACAGTTTCGATATTTACGTCAGTTCCGCGAGTGGAGCTTTAACAAAAAAACTCAAAAAGCTAAAAGCTTAATTGAGAACTTTAGCTGTGCTCATGTCATTGAAACTCAATCTATGGGGTATTCTTTAGAGAGAAACTTTCCAGAAGAAGAAGCTATAAATTTATCTGTGGCTTTGCATGAAAAAGTACTAACTTGTCCAGAGTATTCATCTGAGGAGAGTCTATTTAAGTTGACAGTCTTTTCTCTTTTGAAAAATGATTGTTTAAAAGCGGGGGAGTATTTAAAAAAGTTTCCTCAACCCTTAAATCAAGGAACTCAAGATAGAGTTTCTTATCTTTATGGATTTTGCCCACAGGGAGCCAAGGCCCCCGTTGTATCGCAAACTAATCCATGGGGTGGTTATGGAGTTTTGCTTTCAGATTTAGATACTGTTTTAACAACCTCTGACAAAAAGAAATGGTACCTAGGAACTCAAAGTGGCAGTGAAGAGTGGGATCGTTTACTTTTAACGGTAGTTGATCTGACAGAGCAGAATAAACCAAGTATCGTCAGGCATATTGCTCATAGACTAGATTATGAAAAATTTAAAAAATTGCCAGTCGACTTTCAGACTTCGATGTTAGTTCTTTTTAGCTATAACGGAGCTGATCTGACGGTATTTCAAGCTTTGCATAATTATCTTTCAGAAAACTTGGAGATGAATTCAGCGGAGGTCGCTGGGTTATTATTTCCGGTTCGTTATTGGAAAGAAATTGTTAAAAATAGTGACCAAAAATTAGATCCTATCTTAGTAAAATCATTGATTCGTCAAGAAAGTGCTTTTAATCCTCATGCGAAAAGTAGAGTTAAGGCAAGTGGCTTGATGCAACTTATGTATCCTACGGCTAAACTTTTCGGAGTGTCTAAGTCAAACGACCTTTTAGATCCAGAAATTAATATTAAAACGGGTTCTAAATTTTTACATAAATTAGTTGAGGAGTTTGGCTCTGTAGAGTTGGCACTAGCTGCTTATAATGCCGGGCCTGGTGTAGTTAGAGAGTGGATTAAGCGTTATCCAACCAAAGATATAAACTTATTTGTAGAGATGATTCCTTACTCAGAAACTAGAGCCTATGTGCGTTTGGTAATGAGAAACTACAAAATCTACCAAAATGTTCTTCTAAAGCATCCACAATCTGATCTAAAACTAACACAGAATAAATAAAAAAAGCAGCCGTAGGGCTGCTTTTTAGTTTTTTGTTATCTCTAATCTTCTACGGATAGTATCGAAATTATAAAAAATAGAAATCTTCCTGCACGAGTTCGCTCGCGGCGGCAGCTCCGGCAACTTGCCCAGATGCCATTGCTGCGATTACAGAGTGCATGGGAGTGGTTATATCGTCCGCAGCAAATACGCCTGATGTTGTGGTTCTTTGTTGGCTATCAACAGAATAAAAACACATATCATTTTTTTTGCAGCTAAGATGTTGACCAATTGTTGATTTAGTCTGGAAGGGGAGCTTTGGGGCGATAAAAATCCAACTCTTGGGATGAGGTCATTGTTTTCAAGTACGATAGCTTTCAGTTGACTGCGTGAGGCTGGGTACGTTAAATCCACTAAGGGGCATGGGGGAGGTTGGGAGTTGGCCAAAAGTTTAAAGGAGATATCTTTTTTGGATATTTACGAAGCTTTAAGTCGTCCTCAATTGTTTGCTCTCGGTCTTTCTTCTGATTCTTCAAAGTGTGCTATTGAAAACTCTGTGAATCATAGATTAAATGAATCTTTCTTGGCGGCTCAAGATATAATATTAAAGCGATTTCAAAAGCTCACTCTTTCTGACATCGCAGAAGATCTTCCAAAAAAAAGTTTTGGAATTCATAAATAGGGAATAAATATGCCACATATTCGTATTAGAGGTACTTCTGAAAGCACAGTTGCTAAACTAAGCCTTAAAGCAACGGAATTGGCTAATCTTATAAAAACAGATTCTGGAAATTTCACATTTGAATATATAGAAACAAAATTCTTTGATGCAGGCGCAGTTTCTACGGGATATCCTTTTGTGGAAATTATGTGGTTTCCTCGGTCTCAATCAGCTAAACAAGCTGTCGCCGATTTTATTACTCAAGAAATTAAAGTTTTAGAAGCATCAGATTATATCACAGTGGTGTTTACCGACTTAGAGTCGAGCTCCTATTTCGAAAATGGAAAGCATTTTTAGGATTTAGTTATCGCACCAAGATCTTGGTGTGATGACTTTTGTGATTTCATTAGCGCGCATGTATAAAAAATCAGGTCCTAGTGCGATTTTTAGTCGTTCGCGTTTTTGTGATTTTTTAGAGGTCGCTCTGATTTGTCCATAACCACTTCCGTCAGTGGTTATGATTCCGTTGGTATCTTTAAGATTCCACTTAAGATCTTTATAGGCAATCGGGGCCACATCGGCGTCTGTAAGTACAGATGAAATTGTTCCTTCAGAATCTCGGCAGCTCAGTTTAAAATGTAAAACCATAAATACTTCTTGATGACAATCTTGGTGACTTGAATAACCGTGTCCAGCTTCACAGGTATTAAATTTTTTTTCCGTATATCCTAAATTTTCAGATTCTCGGTCTAGGCCCAACGATCGCTGTAAAGATATATAGTCGATTCGTGGAGATACATCATCCTCGGTATATGGCTGTGGAGGAGCGTAGGTTTGATTGACTTCCTTTTTTGGGGTGCTACTACATCCAGATAAAAGAACAATAAATAAAATAAAAAACCAATTCATACATACCTCGGCAGTCGGTTTATATAAGGTTAGGCCAGATAAACATACTTAGCAAATCGACTGTTTCTATATTGCTTCAGAATCTCAGCGTGAGTCTGCGAACAGATAATGTTTTAGGAGTCTTTTATTTTTTGTCAAAATTCTTTACGCTTATACTCACCTTGAAACGCTTTTTAAAAGCAGAGTGTTTATCTGTAAAGAGTCGGTAAAATATTTCATCGGAGGATCTGCATGAATAAGATCGTGGCAGTTTTGATTTTAACAGTAGGAATAACTTTAAGTCATTTATCCTATGCTGATAGTGGTGTTGGAGTTATTCTAGGGGGGCCGACGGGGATCTCTGGTAGAACTAGCATTGATTCTCAGCATTCTTTAGATTTAGCCTTAGCATATTCACATCATCCTTATTCTGGTTTTTATATCCATGGAACCTATATTCGGGATGCGGCTAGACTATTTCCGGTAGCTAATAATAATGCTCCCTTAGAAATGTATTATGGCTTGGGGCTTCGTGTGATTTCTATCAATAAAGGTAAATATGACGGAGACCTTGCTGTGGGACCACGGGCCCCTGTAGGTCTTTTATATAATATTGATAATCCTAATTTAGAATTATTCGGAGAAATTTCACTGGCTTTAGATGTTTTACCAAGGACAGAGGTAGATCTTGATGTCGGAATCGGGGTTCGATTTAGATTTTAAGAAATAAAAAAGGCAGCTTCTGTGATCTGTACCCCAAAAATTAGACAGGAAAATAAAAAGACCTAGTAGGTTTTTAG
>JBHIVS010000152.1:0-267 GCA_041987885.1 Pseudobdellovibrionaceae bacterium
TTAGCTCTGGCAGCACTGGCAAGCCCAAACCAATTCATTTATCTTTAACAAGGGCCCTAGAAAATGCAAAAATGCATGCTAGAGGTTTTGAAATCAACCAGCAATCAGTTATTGCACAGACTCTACCCCTATATCATTCCTATGGAATTATTGCCTATATTTTAACTCCTCTGATCACTGGAGCTAAGATTAATTTTTGTTCAAAAATTGTAGGCTTGCGTAGCTTTAAAAATTCAACAACAAAACAAACTCTGCATATCAGCCCCA
>JBHIVS010000152.1:277-6304 GCA_041987885.1 Pseudobdellovibrionaceae bacterium
CAGCCCCAGTCAGCTGCGTTTTATTTTAAAAGATAAATTCAACGACGCTCCTTTTTTAGAAAAAATAACTATCGGAGCTGGTGCTTGTAGTTTTAAAGAACTAAAAGATTTACAGAATAAATTTCCACTTTGTTCAATATATGTATCCTATGGACTTTCCGAAGCTGGTCCTCGGGTTTCAGCTGGAAAATACTCCACAATGAATTCCAACCCCAATATTTCCACAGAGGCCCAATGGATTGGTGCAGCTCTTGAGGGCGTCAGCTGTAAAGTTTTAATTAACGATCATCTACATTCTGAGGGCATTGGAAGGCTTGTCATCTCAACACCAACTGCTATGTTAAATACAAATGATACTGAAACGATAGATGGTATGCTATTAACTAGAGATCAAGTCGAAATCCGCAATTCACAAATTTACTTTATCTCTCGAGAAGACGACATCATTAAAACTGGCGGTATTAGTATATACCCTGCACAGATTGAACAAAAAGTTCGTGCTTTAAAAAATGTTACCGAAGTCATTGTTTTAAAAAAGAAAGATGCTTTTTACGAAGAGGTTCCAATTCTATTCGTGGAAAGTCTTGATCTAAGTTTAAATACTTTAGAAGATTTTTTAACTCAAAATCTCCCCGAATCATGGATTCCTAAAAAAATATTCATTCTATCTGCTTTCCCTAAAAACTCTTTGGACAAAATTGATAGAAAAAAGTTGCTATCAATGACAGAGGATACACTATGAAAAACATTTATATAAAATCAATTTCTCATTATATCCCTACTCGAAAAGTGACGAATGAAGAACTGATCACAAAGCATAGCCTTAAAATCAAAGCCTCTTGGATTGAACAACGCCTAGGTATTTCGACTAGAGCCTGGGCGGAGGACTCGGAAACGACCAGCGACTTAGCTATAAAATCACTTCAAAATCTGAAAGAATCCCCAGAAGCTCCTCTTTTTTTATCCACGATTTCGCCGGATTACTTAACACCCTCAACATCTGCTGAAATAAAAAGAAAGATGAACTGGAATAAAGGGGATATAGCTATTGACCTTGCAAATGCTTGCGCGGGACATATTTTTGCAATGGATTTAGCAAGTCGCTACTTACAGACCTCTGACAACAATATTGCCTATGCCTGTGCCGCAGAAACACGCAGCCGTTTTTTGAACAAACAGGATCGTCGCACTGTTTTTATATTTGCTGACGCCGCTAGCTCTTTGCAACTAACAACAGAACAAAAGGATTCTTTAGCAAAAATTAATTGGATAAAAACTTTCACAAAGTTTTCTCCGGAACATGAAATATTAATTCCTGCTGGAGGTGCAAAAACACCTTTGACGAATGAAGGTCTGGATAGTCAGCAAAACACAATCACCATGTGTAATGGGCCTCAAATTGAAGACACTATTTTCGAAACACTTTTAAAACTGGTGCAGGATAATCTTTCTGCCCATCAAGAAAATTTAAGTCAGTATGATTGGATGATTTTTCATCAAGGCAACACTCAACTTATTCATAAAGTCTGTGAAAAATTGAACTTTCCAATCACAAAGACACATACAACTTTTGAAAAATTTGGAAATTCATCCAGCGCTAGTTTGGTTGTGACCTTGTCCGATGCCCATGAACAAGGCCTACTTAAGAAAAATCAAAAGATTTTACTGGTAGCCATGGGAGCTGGCTACCATGCTGGAATTTGCAGTTTATCTTGGAATATGTAAGCCACCAGAAACTTCAATAACAGTTCCTTGAATATAACTATTTTTCTCCAAAAGAGCGTCTACAACTGGAACTAACTCTTCAGGCTTCCCGAGACGCTTCAAGGAAGTTTTCGCAGTTAACATTTCTCGGATCGATGGTCTTGACCAAAATGCTTTATTTCTTTGAGTCTGAATTACTCCCAAGCGAATCGAGTTCGCTGTAATATTAAACTCACCATATTCGACAGAAATATATTTCATATATGTTTCTAATGCGGATTTTGCAGACGCATAAATCGAATACCCAGGAATTGGAAACTGAGTATTCATGCTCGACATAAAAACGATACGTCCAAATTTTTTATCCATAAAATGCGGAATAATTTGATTCAACAACCAAATATTGCCATTTATATTATCTTGAAGAAATTTTTCCGTATCGGAGAAATTCAATTCATGTGCTTTAGCTAAGTGAGGTGTTTTAGAAGCCGCATTCAGAATAACAGCATCAAAACCTTTTTTTAATTCAGCGGCCAAATCAGATTCCGAAGCCTGAGGGTTTCCAAGATCAAATTTCAACACATCCACTCGGCCAGATAAAAAATCACTTCCAAGACCAGAACTTGAAGTTACGACAACTTCATCACCCTTTGAAAGTCTGTGTTCCGCAATGACTGTACCTATTTCAGATTTTCCACCTGTAATTAATATTCTCATAATCCTAGGATAGTTCTCCACTAACTCAATGACAACATTCGCTGCCCTTTGCTAGACTTCTAGTTATGATTAGAGAAAACAAAATTCACGAAACTCGTACTTCCGTTGGAAACTATATTTTAGGCGATCTAGTGGTTTTAGCCTATTGGGTCCTGATTCTTAGCACGAGTTACTCTCTGTCTTCGAAAACTCATTTTCTTTTATTTCCAGCTTATGTTTATCTTTGTCTTTTGACGATTGGTTTTCTATTGCCAAAACCTCCCGAGGGACGATTTCCATTAAAATCAAAACAAGCTACAATCTGGTTTTTTAATTTTCAATTTGGACGGGTTTGGACATTTCCACCTATCAAACATTTGATTTTTTCTTCGGTCGTCCTTAGAACTTTCTTCCTTCGAGCCTGTGGAGCTAAAGTGTCTATGAACATTGGTTGGTCTACAATTTCAGACATCTCTGATCCCTATATGCTGCACATAGAAGATCATACCATCATAGGACTTAAGTCAGCTATATCTGGACATATTGTCGCTAAGGGAGAAGTGATTTTACAAAAAATAACTATCAAAAAAGGAGCCACAGTTGGTGGAAATACCTTGGTAACTCCAGGTTCATATATAGGAAAAGATTCTATCGTCGAGCCGAATTGTTTGCTTTTACCAAATGCAAAGATCCCTGATTTTACCTACGTAGGAGCAGATTCAGTGATCAATGCAAAAATGAAATTAGAAAGCGGCAAAAGATATCCACCACATTTAAACGAACAAAGACTTCAAGATCTACTTTAATTAAGAGCCTTTACTTTATAGGTTGCATTTGTAATATCAGCAACCTCATTTGCCAAAAGTTGCATCAAATCTAATGCTGTCTTTTTAGAGTCTAATTTTAAATCCGACAAAGAAAGCGTCTTTACAGGAGTTCCCTCATTAACAACATTCATTGCAAAATGAATCATCACCGATACGGGGGATTTACTGGCAATACTAATACTCAATTTACGATCTCCTAAGTATATATCATCACCCTCACGCACTAACACTAATCCCTGTCCCAAAACTCCTGACGTTTTCTGTAAGTAGTCCTTTGCGATTCCAGCAAAGAGTCTTTGTAATAAAACACCCGAAAACAAGCTTTGATCGAAAATTTCGACAATAAAATGTAACATTTCATCGCCTTGAATTTGCGCCTGCTCTAGCAAGTCTTCACCATCGACCATATGATCAAAGGAAATATGACAAGGGCCCACCCAAGAAACAACCGAAGGCCCCAGTACTTTATGTTCTAAATAACCATATAAAGATCTCAATTGAGTTCCATCATAGGTAAATTTTTGATCGATAAAAAGAGTCTTCATCCGACGGTCCTCAATACTAGAAATTACTTAAAAACCTAAAGAACTAACCACAAGTACAAAAAATCGAATAATTTACTTTAAGTTATTTTTCAAAAAGATGGGCCACATTCACTTGCGCCTTTTCAAAAGCTCTCTTAGCTCTCTGACAAGACTCACACTGACCACACCACTTTTCACCACTCGAATAACAAGGCCAAGTCATCTGCCAAGGAATACGCAGACCTTGCCCCAAACGAACCATGTCGGGTTTCGTCAAATGAATGGTAAAACAACCCACTGAAACTTTATTAGATGTCGAATAAGCTAAACTCTGAGTAGCTTTATCCATAAATTCTTTTGTGTTATCGGGAAAGGTTGCAGCCTCTTCGGCATTAAAACCTGGAATAACAACTTCAGCACCAAGACTTTCAGCAAATCCCGCGGCAATATTCACAAAAATTCCGTTACGATTCGGAACCCACACTGATTTTTTTGTTTCCTCAGAAACAACTTTATCATCAATAGATACCTCTGCACCCTTGGGAATCTCTTGATCTGCTACAAGCAAACTCGACTTATTAAAATCTTTGAACCACGTTAGATCGATCACTTTATGTGGTACTTTAAGGTACTCACAAAGCTTTCGTGAAGATTCGATTTCTTTATCCGCTGCTTTTTGACCATAGTTAAAAGTCAAAGCTAAAACTAAGTCGTACCCATGTTTAACAGAATCAAATAAATTCACAGTGGAGTCTAAGCCTCCCGACAACAATACAACTGCTTTTTTATTCACTTTCATGGTGCTGCCTTTAAATCTTTAACTAATACTTGAATCGTTTTTTGACCTGCAAAATAGTTCCACTGAAGTTCTCCAAGAATACTGTAGAAACCGGGAATCGAGGTAATTGCTTCTACTTGCCTTGGTGTAGGAGTAAATAACAAGGCTTCTACAGAATGGTGCCCATCATGGCTAGCCAACTTTAAACGTAAATGCCCACCTTTAAGTTCACGCTTAGAAAGCACTTGAACTCTATCAAAGTGAAGTAATGGAATATTAAATCCAACTCCAAACGGACCTACAAAGTCGTGCCACTTCATAAGATTTACATTAATATCGCCAACACTGGCCTCAGCATCAAAATAAAGTTCGATAGGCTTTGGCTTTTCTCGAATTTCAGAAAAATGAGCATTCAAATTACTCAAAAAAGTTTCAACTTTCGTTCGGCTAATTTCAAAGCCTGCCGCGGCAGAAAGTCCGCCGTAGCGACTTAAAATACTTTGAGAAGAACTCATTGCTTCGACTAAACAAGCTTCCTGACCTTGAGGTAATCTAGCACTTCCCACGATCATTCCATCATCGCCAATAGAGCCCACAAATGCAGGTTTATTGTAAACTTGAGTCAACTTTGTTGCAATCAAGCCCAAGACCCCCCTATGAAAGTCTTTAGAGGCTACAAAAACAAAATCCTGATATTTCCAGTCCTTTAATAAATCCTGAGCCTGAGCCTCGGCATCACCTTGCAACTGAACTCGAGTGGAATTGTTTTTCATCACCTGAGAAACCATTTCACGGGCTTTCGAGTGATCTTCTAATAAAAATATATCGATTGGTAAAATACCAGATTCCATTCGCGACAAAGCATTTAACTTTGGTGCAAAACGAATGGCTACATCCTGACTAGTTAAAGGACGATCACAAAGATCTAATTCCAACAAAAGAGCTTTTAATCCCGCCCTCGATGTTTCAGCCAAGCGAACTAAACCATGTTTTACCAAGACTCGATTGTCATCAACTAAGGGGACCATATCCGTCAAAGTACCGATAGTAAAATAATCTAAGACTTCCTTTAGATCCCAATTAGACTCAGGTAAATCTGGATGTTCGTGAAAATATCTTTTCAGACCACGCAAAAGATAAAAAGCAACCCCTGCCCCACAGAGATATCCTAATCCCGAAGGACAATCGCCTTGATTTGGATTCACAACAACATAGGCAGCAGGAATTCCAGCATCAGCTGGCAAGTGATGATCTGTTAAAATAACATCAACACCTAGTTGATTGGCTTTATCAATCGCTGCATGGGCAGTAATTCCCACATCAACAGTTATGATCAGCGACACACCTTGTTCTTTTAATTCTTCAACAGCTTGAGCATGAAAGCCATAACCTTCTGCCAATCTTTTCGGTTGATAATGAAGGACGTCTTGAAAACCCAAAGCTAACAAGCCGGTCTTCAACAAAGCCAATCCCGAAGTTCCATCTAAATCAAAATCTG
>JBHIVS010000153.1:0-6292 GCA_041987885.1 Pseudobdellovibrionaceae bacterium
GAAAACGGCTTTAGTTTAACGATTCTTAAATAAAATGTTAGTTTTAGAGAAATGCTGTCAAAAACAAAGAAAGCTGCCCTAAAAGGCAGCTTTTTTTGTTTTTAAGAGTGTTATTAAAATATCAATATAAGGAATCTAAAAATCTGTAAGTTCTTATTGTTGATATATCCAGTAACTAATTCCTGTGCTGAGTCCGATTATAATTATTTTCAACGAAAGCAGATATGCGATCTTTTGTCCCAAAGTAATTTGATCTCCATAGCGTTTATTTAGATATTTTAATAGTAAGATAAATCCGATGAGTGAGATGAACCATCCTACAGTGAAGCCCTTGGTAAGAGTTGTAATTAATCTAGGCGAATTGGCCAGAGCTAACTCTGGCATCAAAATAAAAACAAAACAGGTTTGAAATAGAGATGTTAAGAATCTCATTCGTAGGCCTCCTGTAAAAAATGAAAATGATATTGCAATAAAGTACGTGTTTTTTAACTAAGAAATTTTCATAGTTCCTTTTTGACTTAAGTTTGCGTGCCAAGAGAAAGCTTTTTCAAGTACGTGAGGTGTTTGGCCTCCTCTAGAAAGGGCTTCTTGATAGTAATCGTTCAGTTGGTCTCTGTATTCTGGATGACAACAGTTATTGATAATTAACTTAGCTCTTTCTCTTGGAGCTAAGCCACGTAGATCTGCAAGTCCTTGATCTGTTACTAGGACATCGACATCATGTTCATTGGAATCGATGTGCGAGGCAAAAGGAACTACATGTGAAATTGTATTTTGTTTGGACGCTGCTTGAGTCACAAAGATACTCATATAGGCATTTCTTGCGAAATCTCCAGAACCACCAATTCCATTCATCATTTTGGTGCCGCTGATATGGGTAGAATTAACATTTCCGTAGATATCAAATTCAATGGCTGTGTTGATGGCAATAACACCCAGACGGCGAATAACCTCAGGGGCATTGCTAATATTTTGAGGTCTTAATAGTATTTTTCCTCTGTATTTTTCTAAATTTGCAAAAAACTTTTCATAGGCTGGCTGTGAAACGGCGAGTGAACATGCTGACGCGAAATTCATTTTCCCAGAGTCAATCAGCTCAAAAGTGCTATCTTGAAGTACTTCAGAGTACATCGTTAAATCATGGAAAGGGCCGTGAACAAATCCACTTAATACGGCGTTGGCAACTTTACCAATCCCTGCTTGAAGAGGATGCAGAGATGCCGGCATTTTCCCCTTTTTTACTTCGTCATTAAAAAACTCAAGCAGATGACCAGCGATAGCAGAAGTTTTTGCATCTGGTGGTACTAATTCTGCGGGGCTGTCTTTAGCGTCGGAAAATACAATGCCAATAACTTTTGAAAAATCGATCGGCATCAGGGAGGAGCCGATACGAGAGCTTGGGTCCATAATCGGAATAATAGATTTACTAGGAGCAATGCCTGTTGAGTAAATATCGTGAAACCCTTGGATAGATAATGGAATGGTCGTATTAACCTCTAAAATGATATGCTTACAAAATTGGGCATAGGCTAGATTGTTACCAACAGATGTTGTTGGCAAGACTTGGCCGTCATCAAAAATTTTTGCAACTTCTAAGACCGCAATATCTACTTGGGGTAAAAATTTATTTGCTAATAACTCGGCGGTTTCCCCAAGATGTTGGTCGACAAAGAGAACTTCTCCGCTGTTAATTTTGGGGCGGAGTATGGGGTCTGCCTGAAAGGGTAAGCGACGAGAAAGTGCGCCCACCTCAGCTAGTTTTCCATCGATACCATGACCAAGAGAGGCTCCCGTCATAAGTGTTATTTTTAAAGGATCAGTACTTGCTCTTTGTGCGAGAGCTTTTAGGACGACTTTACTGTCTCCACCTTTGGTGAAGCCACTGGCTCCTACCGTCATTCCGTCTTTGAAGAGCATCGCAGCTTCGGACGCGGTCATAATTTTATTGCGTAGCTTTGGGCATTCCACTCTATCTTCAAACATAGTTGCACTCTCTTTTGTTGTTCAAATATAACTATCGTAGGTGATTATAGTGTAAATTTCTAAATAAATTTACTGACGCCAAACTTGAGTCAGCCACTTCCATACTTCGATTCGTCGTTCTCCAATTTCGAAATGATTTCCGTCGAACTCATTATATGTCAATTGAGAGTCTAGTGTTGAAAGCAGCTTTGCAATTTGGCGAGCACCGTACTGCAAGTGAAAATTATCTCTTTGTCCTACATCAAGGTAAACAATAGAATTGTGAAGGCGAGGTTTTCTTTCTTTTAGAAAATGAACAGGATCTTTTTCTAAAATTTTACTCCACACCTCATCAATAATTTCTCCGTCACGATTAAGTGGAAAAAGAATTTCTATTCCCTCTTCTTTCGGAGAATAACAAGCAGCCATGGCAATCGCGTTGGTAATGCTATGCCAGTTCTTTAGTTTCATGATTTTTCCTGATTTTAAATCATCTAAAATTTTCCGAGCACTTCCATATTTTTCCCATGTAGGAGCTGTTACATAGAATTCTGGCAAAAGGCTTGCTTGAAAAAAAGAATCGGGAGCGATTGCGGCAATGACTCCGAAAACTTCTGGAAATTTAGAACCTAGATGGAGAGCCCCGTAGCCTCCACTAGAGCCCCCCATGATACACCATTCAGAGGCCTTTTCGCTGCAATTATAGTTATCTTTAACACCAGTTACCACTTCTTGAATAATATAGTCTTCATAGTTTCCAGTGGCAGAAGAGTTAATAAATTGTGATCCACCCCAAGATGTTAAAGCATCGACAAATATGTAGTGAGCGCTTGGCGCTAAGCCCTTGGGAAAGGCCTCGCAAATTACCTGAATTGCGTTTGATTCATTAAATTTAGGATTCGAATAAAAAGGAGCATTTCCCGTAAAGCCTGCCAATACAAAAATCACAGGATGAGGGCCTTCATTTAGAGGACTTAAAACGGGGAGGGCTCTTTTTGGGGAATCTCCTAATGGATTGCTTTTTAATATCTGACTTTCGATCTTTAGAGTAGTCAGTGAAAATCCTGGGGTTTCATAGAGAGAAATATTGTCTAAAATCTGTGTTTTCATGGCTTAAGCATGGCAACGAATGGATAGAATGAAAAGGATATCTGCGGCATATAGAAAGGCTGTTTCTCGATAATTAGGGCTCCTTTCTTTGGTGCTTAAGAGTTCGATGAGTCACTTTTTTAATAAATCTGATGACGCAGAATCTCCGAATGGGAGTTGTAGTCATTAATCTTCGTGAAATAAGAAAAAAAGTGATGTTAAATTTTTTCCAAGATTTTTTGATATCTGATTAAAGTTATGGATCTGAGGGGATTTTTAGTGATCAGAAAATTCAAAGAATAAAAGATAGAGGGGAAAATGAAAAAAATATTATTCGTAATTATTTCTATGTATGCAGCTACTTCTTTGGCGGCAATCAAATTTAAAAGTAATGTCCCTAAAGATATTCAAAATCAAATGCTTCAAGATCTTGAATTTATGGGGACAGTAGATGGTTTCGGAGCTACGCCATTTCATAAAGAAATTTTTGGCGAAGTAAAAGGTTCTGTTTATAAGAAGTTTATCGATACACGTATTGAATCAGTAGGTATGGACTCTTGTGGAGGCGGTGGCGCCGTAGCTTGTGTGCAACCATACTTTGCTCCTAATACAATGTGGCTGACCAGTAATTTTGTAAACTTCAGTCATCCGCAAATTGCTCGCACGATGATTATCTACCATGAAGCACGTCATACAGAAGGAAAGAATGGTTTTTGGCATCACGAGTATTGTCCTGTTCCATTTAAAGATGAAACTAATAGTGACAAACGCAGCATTTGGACTGGGGCTATGCTAGAAGGTGAGCCAGCTTGTGACGAGGGTTACAAGGGGTCTTATGGGTCTTCGACTATTCTATTGAAAAATGTCAGCAAATATTGTGTGAACTGTTCTAGTAAAGTGAGAATGGATGCGGATATCTATGCGATGGATCAGTTGGGTCGTATCGTTGATCCTGTAACAAAAAGAAAAATGTTAAGCGACTTTGAAGCTCCTTAGTGTGAATAAAAAACAAATTGTTTTTATTTTAGTAATTTGTTTGATGTCCTTAGGCCTGTGGCAATTTTTACGTCGAGATATTTCTTCGACGGAGATGTTAGGGCCTAGTTCTTTTGATTTTGCGAACTCAAATTATCCTCAAAAAAAATCTCAATCCGAAGAGGAGAACGTGACTTCCTCTGAAAGTTTACCTGCAAATCAATTGCAAACGGGAAATAAACTAAAAGCTTTCCAAGATCTAACTTCTGGATTGAGTTCAGAGGATTTGCAGCGGTTTAAAATTGTCGAAGATATTTTGAAATCGAAAAATGACAATGATTCTCGCATCGATACAGCTTTAAAGACTTTAACTCCATCATTAAAATTAGCTCTTCAGCAAAGATACTCTCAGCTTCCTGAAGAAAATAGAAATCAAAGAGGTTTGATAGTTTTTCTTGTGACTCGTGAAATTCATTCTGAGCAAGATTTAAATTTTATTAAAACCGTTTATGAAGAGCCTCCCTGTATGAGTTTGTCAGACTGCCGGAGTTCGAGTGGTTTTGAGCCTCATATGGATTCTGTAAATCAGGTAACTTTGGACTATCCTCAAAAAGTAGGTCTTTACCAATTAGAAAAAACTTTGGCAGAAAAACCCCAAATGTTGTCAGATGCAATTTTTAAAAAAGCCACGATAGATTTACTTCAGAGTGCTGAAAAGTTTCCTGTCCCTAGTATTCAAAGGCAAGCTCAAAAAATTCGTTTAAAATATCATCTATAAAATAACTCTTTTTATAGATGATTCAGATAATAGTGCTTCCAGATTTTTTTGCAGTCGACTTGGCAATTTCTTCTTTGGCATTTCTTTTGTGGTCATTCTCCGAGGCCAAGAAAAATCAGATCGCTGGTTGGTAGATAGTTCTTGTTGCCATTTTTACGGTAGGATTATCGTTGGCCTTGCCGCTTTATTTTTATAAACGCTGCTCTTTGCCGGAAAACGCTCCGACAATAATACCTGAGCCTGTATAGGCTCTTTGTATTTATGCTAAGACAAAATTTAGCCTAGACTAGTTTCTCTTGAATAAGTCCTTTATTTTCAAGCACTTAGATTGAATGTTGTTGGTTTTGTAGTGCACTGAGATCGTTTGGAAATAGCCTTATTATTCGCTTCTTTCTCGATAAAGTCCTTGATTTTTCCCCCTCTAGGTTCTAAAACCATTGTTCCAATACAGCTGGCTAAGGCATGGTTAAGAGTCATTTCTATCGAAATGAACGCCTTATCGGTAAGAAAGTATCATCATGAAAATGCGTACTCATTCAGGCGCGAAAAAGCGTATGAAAGTTCTTTCAAGCGGAAAAGTGAAAAAGAAAAGCACTCGTATGCGCCACTTGAACTCTCACATGAGCTCTAAAACGAAAAGACAACTAGGTAAAACATCATACGTTGAAGATGCAAATATGCTTCAAGTTCGTCGTTGTCTAGTATTCTAATTTTAATTGTCTTTCTCGTAAATTTTTAGAGGTATAAAATGGCTCGTGTAAAAAGTGGTAAAACAAATCGTGCTCGTCACAAAAAAGTATTAAAAAGAACCAAAGGTTATTACTCAGCTGGTTCTCGTGCTTACATCCATGCGGTTGAAAAAAATGACCGTGCAATGGCGTACGCATATCGCGATCGTAAAGTTAACAAACGTAACTTCCGTACTCTTTGGAATGTTCGTATCAATGCAGCAGCTCGTTTAAACGGTACTACGTACTCTCGTTTAATCGGTGGTTTGATCAAAGCTGGAATCCAAGTTGACAGAAAAATCTTGGCTGACCTTGCTATCAACGATGCAGCGGCATTCACTGCACTTTGCAAACACGCATTGGCATAAGGCCGGTGCTCTGAATACGTCGGCATAAACTGACGTTGTTTTAAGGAGCAGCAAGCCCATGAAAGAGTCCAACTCTCAGTTTGAAAAACGAAAAGGCGATCATATTAGGATCGCCCTCGATCCAAGGTCTCAGACCGATGGACAAAATGGATTGGACTCGATCAATTTGATTCATGAAGCATTGCCTGATTTGAATCTTAAAGAGGTCGAGATTTCGACCTCTTTTTCTTTTTCTAAAAACAGTATTTCTCTATCTTCTCCTTTATTTATTTCTTCAATGACTGCTGGCCATGAAAAGGGTCAGGAGATCAATATTGCCTTAGCAAAATTAAGTTCTGAACGTCGTATTTTAATGGGTGTGGGCTCGCAACGTCGTGAATTAAATGATTCTA
>JBHIVS010000154.1:0-6256 GCA_041987885.1 Pseudobdellovibrionaceae bacterium
GCCATTCCCCAAGCACCACCTTCTCCTGCCGTTTCCATAACCGTGACAGGCTTTTGCAGTGCAGCAGCTAAAATCTGCTGCCCAACTTCTGGAGTTTTGAAAATTCCTCCATGTCCTACTAAACCGCTGATTTTGATTTTTTCCTGCTTTAGAAGATCCATACCAATGCGCATTGCGCCAAAAGCGCTATAAATATGCGTTTTCATAAAATTCGCTAAGTTAAAATTACCATCGGGTAATCGAACAAATAGAGGACGTCCTGCACTTACCTTTGTTATATTTTCACCAGAAAAATAACCATAACTTAATAGCCCTCCTAGATCATTATCCGCTTCCAAAGCTTTATTAAAAAGTATTGAAAATATTTTCTCACGATTAACAGTAATTCCTAAACTTGTCGTATATTCTTCAAAAAGCTTTATCCAGGCATTGATATCTGAAGTAGAGTTGTTGGCATGAACCATACCAACAACTTCTCCGTCGGGAGTGGTCACAATATCTATTTCAGGATAGACCTTTGAAAGAGACTTCTCAAGAACAATCATCGCAAATGCTGAAGTCCCAACAGAAACATTTCCCGTGCGAACTTCTATACTATTTGTCGCTACCATCCCGGTTCCTGCATCTCCTTCTGGCGGACAAAGAGGAATTCCAGCTTTAAGAGCTCCGGTAGGATCAATCAAAAACGCTCCTTGCTTTGTTAATGTACCTGCTTTTTCACCAGCTCGTAAAACTTTCGGAAAAATTTTTTCTAAACTCGTTGAAGTCTCTTTTTCAAAAAGATTAATAAATTTTTTATTATATGTTTTTGTTGCGCTGTCAATCGGGAACATTCCAGAAGCATCACCAATCCCCAAAACTTTTTCCCCCGTCAATTGCCAATGGACATAGCCAGCTAAGGTTGTTAAATATTCAACTTGATTGATATGCTTTTCTCGATTTAGTATCGCTTGATAGTAATGAGCAATAGTCCATCGTTCAGGAATATTAAAATCAAAAAGTTCTGTCAACATTCTTGAGGCTTCTGATGTCGTTGAATTTCTCCAAGTTCTAAAAGGAACTAGAAGTTTATCAGTTTTATCAAAGGCCATATAACCGTGCATCATTGCGCTAAATCCAATTGAAGCAACCTTTTCAAGTATTAGTCCATATTTTTTATAGACTTCCGTTGCCAGTTCTCTGTAGCTCCTTCGCAGCCCTTTCCATACTTCTTCTGTCGAATAAGTCCAGTAACCATCAATTAACTTGTTTTCCCATTCATAACTTCCAGATGCAATTGTCTGGAATTTGGAATCAATTAATACCGCCTTTATTCGCGTGGACCCAAACTCAATCCCCAAATTTGTGCGGACATCAACAATATCTAACATTTCTTCCGCTCTTAAAGAGACCATTTTTTCTCCTTTTTCTTAATTATTTGCTAATGAGTAGCGCTTACAGAACAAACATTACCACTTATGTACGGACATGTCAAGAAAAAAATAAATTATTTTTAAAAATCACTTGACTTGTCCGTACACAAGAGGTATAATGAAAACGCTTAGAACGTAACGCTTACATAATTACATAATTTTATAAGGAGATTTTCAATAGCATGAAAACTAATAAAAAAATTTCTGCTTCTTTTATCTACTTTTTTGGTGCATTTGGCGGAATACTATTCGGTTATGATATAGGAGTAATGACTGGAGCCCTCCCTTTTTTACAAACTAGTTGGGGCTTAACCAATAATGCAACAATTATAGGATGGATCACTTCATCAGTAATGTTTGGTGCTATCTTTGGTGGTGCAGCAGCTGGACTTTTGTCTGATCGTCTGGGTCGACGTAAAATGATACTGATTTCCTCACTAATCTTTATGCTAGGTTCGTTACTTTCTTCTATCTCGCCTCATGATGGTCAATATTATTTAATCATTGTCCGAATTTTATTGGGACTAGCAGTAGGAGCCGCTTCAGCTCTCGTTCCATCATATATGTCTGAAATGTCACCCGCTAATATTAGAGGACGGTTGTCAGGTATTAATCAAGTGATGATTGTTTCTGGTATGCTTTTATCTTATATCGCCGATTACTTTCTAAAAAATTTATCCACGGATATTGCTTGGCGTGTTATGCTTGGTGCTGCTGCAATTCCAGCATTAATTCTTTTCTTTGGGGTATTAGCTTTGCCAGAGTCCCCTCGATTCCTCATTAAATCTGGAAAAATAGATGAAGCTAAACAAGTTCTTAGCTTCATACGTAAACCTGACGAAATTGAAAACGAAATAAAATCAATCCAAGATACAGCTAAACAAGAATCAACTGCATTGTCTTCTACCAGTTGGGGAACCCTCTTCACAAGCCGCTATAGATATTTAGTAGTAGCTGGCCTAGGTGTAGCTGCCTTTCAACAATTTCAAGGGGCAAATGCAATTTTCTACTACATTCCACTTATTGTAGAAAAAGCAACGGGACACTCTGCTAGTGAAGCATTGATGTGGCCGATTATTCAAGGAATTATCCTCGTGATTGGTGCACTTTTCTTCTTAGTAATTGCTGATCGCTTTGATAGACGTACTCTCCTCCGATTGGGTGGAAGTATCATGGGGCTCTCCTTTATTCTTCCAGCCATCATCAATTTCATCATACCCAATTCGAGTCCTATGATGATTGTTTTCTTTTTGTGTATTTACGTCGCCCTTTATTCATGTACCTGGGCTCCATTAACTTGGGTGCTTGTAGGTGAGGTATTCCCTCTAGCTATTCGAGGACGTGCCTCTGGATTAGCCTCATCCTTTAACTGGATTGGTTCCTTCCTCGTTGGACTTCTATTTCCAATTATGACCGCATCAATGAGCCAAGAAGCTGTTTTTGCTATATTTGGTGTAATTTGTCTATTAGGAGTGCTCTTTGTCCAATTCTTCGTCCCTGAAACCCGTGGACGTACACTTGAAGAAATTGAAAAACATATAAAAAATTAAATTCCTACAACAAGGAGAGAATTATGAGCAATTATACAGCACCACTAATTATTCAAAGAGCGGATCCTTTTATTTATAAGCATACAGATGGTTATTATTATTTCACAGCCTCTGTTCCAGCTTATAATTTAATTGAACTTCGCCGTTCAAAAACTATTGAAGGACTAGCTTTTGCAATGCCTCGAACAATCTGGCGAAAACATGATTCAGGAACTGGGGCTCAAAGTGAGTTGATTTGGGCTCCAGAAATCCATTTCATCAGAGGTAAATGGTACGTTTACTATGCTGCTTCACATACAACCGAGTTTGATAAGAATGGAATGTTTCAGCATCGGATGTTTTGTATTGAATGTGAAAATAATAATCCTATGGAAAGCGAAGATAATTGGGTTGAAAAAGGACAAATTTTAACTCCAATGGATTCTTTTGCACTTGATGCAACTTCACTACAACTTAATGGAAAACTTTACTATATCTGGGCTCAAAAAGATCCAAACATCCGTGGAAATTCTAATATCTATATCGCCGAAATGAAAAATCCTTGGACTTTGAAAACTAAGCCTATTCTACTCAGTAAGCCTGAATATGATTGGGAAACCAAAATATTTTGGGTCAATGAAGGACCAGCTGTTTTACAGCGTAACGGAAAACTTTTCTTGACTTACTCGGCAAGCGCGACTGATGAGAACTATTGTATGGGAATGCTAACTGCTGACGAAAACTCCAATATATTGGACCCAAAAGCTTGGAAAAAATCAAGTCAACCAGTATTTGAATCTGATATTGAAAATGGATTATTCGGTCCAGGACATAATTCCTTTACACTTTCAGAAGACAATAAAACCGACTTAATGGTTTACCATATTAGAAACTACACTGATATCAAAGGTGATCCACTTTATGATCCAAATCGGCATACAGTTGTACAAGATTTTACTTATGACAAAAAGGGGGACCCAAGATTTGAGAAACCTCAGAAATTTACTATTCAATAGTCAAAAGGAGAATTATTAATAATGAAAAATAGTACAAAAAAAGGAATGTTTTGGTCATTCCCCGTCTCTCACTTTTCATACTTTTTTATTTGGGCCATTGTTGCTGGATATTTAACCCTATGGTTAGAACAAGTTGCACACCTCAATAGTGGTCAAGCTGGGATTGTCTTTTCTATGATGGCCGCCATGTCCCTTCTCTTCCAACCTTTCTTCGGTTTCTTTTCTGATAGACTAGTCATGAAGAAAAAACTAGTAATTATCATTCTGATTGCTGGTGCACTTATTGGCCCCTTTTTTCAATGGTTCTTTATTCCTGTCCTAAATGCAACTAATGGGTTCACTGTTGCAGTTTTTACGGGTTTATACCTCTCTTTTGTTTTGAACGGTGGTGTTGGTGTTATTGAGCAGTATATCCAGAGAGCATCTGTAACAAATAACTTTGAATATGGTCGTTCGCGCGTGGGGGGATCTATTGCTGGTATGGTAGCATCTTTTGTAGGTGGACGTATCTTTTTAATCAATCCTTATCTAATTTTCTGGGTATCATCTGCTTCTGCTATTCTTTGCTTAATAATGTTTGTTTTCTTTAATAAAATTAATTATGAAAATGTAAGTCAAGTCACAAATACTTCAGAAAAAATTTCATTATCGGATGTAAAGAAAATTTTTAAAATACGTAATTTTTGGATCTTAGGCTTCTTCTATATGGGAGCTTCGGCCATTTATGATGTGTTTGATCAACAGTTTGTCATCTTTTTTCAACAGTTTTTCTCCTCTGTATCTTCAGCGACCACCGTATACTCCAATACAGTTACCATTCAGATGTTTATAGAAATCATTTTAATGTTGATAATGCCTAAAGTCGTCAATAAAATAGGTCCTCGAAATGGTCTATTAATCTATGGATTTGTTACAGCCTTACGAATCATTGGAACAGCACTTTCGCCAAATTATGCGGTTGTTGTAGCTTTACGTTTATTAGCAGGTTTTGAGATGCCTTTAGTTTTAATTTCAATCATGAAATATATCGGCGTAGCTTTTGACAAAATGTATTATGCAACCGTTTATGCTTTAACAGCCAATTTTATGAAACAAGTTTCCGTATTTATTTTCTCAGCTCTAGCCGGAAATATGTATGATTCTCTCGGTTTCCAAACAACTTATCTTATAATGGGGAGCGTTGTCTTGATTATCTCAATTGTTGCTCTGCTTTTCTTAGAAAAGCCTAAATTTATTGATAATTTAAGTGATCACTCCTCCGAAAATTTAGCCAAAAATACTAGCTAGATTAACCAAAGTCTCGTATAAAGCGAGGCTTTTATTAATCTACTTTTTTGTCCGTACCTATGATATAATATAGTATAATAGTAAATGTTTAAAGTAAGTTAAAATCTTTAAATATCACTAAAAATAAGTAAGAAAGGAGATCTTTCCATGAAACCAAAATACCAAGTAATCGCTGACTCACTTCGAGATAAAATTATTTCAACTGAATATGCCGTTGGTGGAGTCATTCCAACAGAGTTGCAATTGCAAGAAGCATATCATGCAAGTCGATATACCGTAAGACAAGCGGTATCGGTATTAGTAAGTGAAGGATATCTCCGAAAAGAAAAAGGTTCTGGAACCTATGTCAATGAACCCCCAACTTCAACTATTGAAACATCTCCTAAAAAAACAATTGGTGTCATAACAACTTATATCTCTGACTATATCTTCCCAACAATTATCCGAGGAATTGAAAAAGAACTGAAAGCTGATGGCTATTCTCTTCTTCTTTCGAGCACTAATAATGATTATCTTCAAGAGAAAGAGTGCTTGGATCGAATGATTGAATTTGGTGTAGATGGATTAATCGTTGAGCCAACAAAAAGTAATCAATATAATCCTAATCTGGCAACCTATGTCACTTTACGAGAACATAACATTCCAATTGTTATGATTAATGCAACTTATGAAGAACTAAGTACTCCATCGATCCATGTTGATGATGTTGAAACTGGCTATTTAGCAACAAAGGAACTTATTGATAATAATCACCAACGCCTCTTATTAATAACTAAAATTGACGACTTACAAGGTAAATACCGCATGAAAGGTTTTATAAAGGCATGCGAAGAAAAAGAAATTAAACTTTCTTCAAATTCCATTATTACTTATACTACTGAAAACGAAGTGTCAATCTATGACAAAATAATTTCCCACTTAAAAGAATTTACTGACATCAGTGGAATTGTTTGTTACAATGATAAGATTGCTAAAACGCTAATTGGAAAACTTTCTAGTCTTGGCTATAAAA
>JBHIVS010000155.1:0-6252 GCA_041987885.1 Pseudobdellovibrionaceae bacterium
GAGTCTGGACCGTGTCTCAGTTCCAGTGTGACTGATCATCCTCTCAGACCAGTTAAAGATCGTCGCCTTGGTAGGCCGTTACCCTACCAACTAGCTAATCTTACGCGGACTCATCTTAGAGCGAAAAACCTTTGACCCCTTGAACCGCAGTTCTTGTGGTCTTATGCGGTATTAGCTAATCTTTCGACTAGTTATCCCCCACTCTAAGGCAGATTATCCACGCGTTACTCACCCGTGCGCCACTAGTACTCACCCGAAAGCTTTCCCCGTTCGACTTGCATGTATTAGGCACGCCGCCAGCGTTTGTTCTGAGCCAGAATCAAACTCTCCAGTTTAAATCTGTTCTAGAAGCAAACACCAACTTTTACGCTGTTGTTTGTTCGAATTTTTTTGAAATTGTGAATACCAATTACTCAGTATTCAAAGAGCCCAAAAATCTATCATTATCTAGCTATTTAGTTTTCAAAGAGCGAAAATCACTGAGTTAAATCAGTAATGAGGCAAGTTTCTAATAAAACGTTTTGAAACCGTCAATAAGATTTTTCGAAGTTAATGATCTGCATTATTTTGCAGACCTTCGTAAAAACCTCACCTTAGCTTTCGAAACGAAAAGTCCGTTGCCTTGTGTGGAGCGATTTATATGCGCCACCACCTGATCAAGCAACCTCTTTTTTATTTTTTTATTCTTTTCTCGCCGCCAACTATCTAAATAACTCAAAGTTGCCTATTTTTTAGTAAATTACCGTCATTTTTGCCTACAGAAAGGGCAAAAGATGTAAATTATATTAATGCAGAGCATTGTTTTTGAGTAAAAAATAGATCCACTCAAAAACCACCTGTTCGCTCATATACATTAAGATAGTTCTTAGACACTAAACGATCAGATCATACACCACTCAAGAAACGTTTAAATATCTTGAAAAACCTAGAACAAGATCTGAGTTCCAGAAAAAAGCTGGATCAAACCTCTGACTCTTCAATATGGAGTGCAAAAGCAAAATTACTGGCGAAATTAGTAGAACACATCTGCCTTAGGAAGAAAATGAACTCCTTCCTAAGTTTAAAAAATACTCTTCAATAGAAGGGCGAATTCATATCGGACACAAGTATCTTTCTATAAGAAATCGTCTACGAAGAAACATGAGTGAACAACGACAAAGCATACAAATCAATTCAAGCACGAACGTCCCTTTGGAAATATAAGATCATGTGGATTTTTATATCTCTCCAACCCCAAACACCATCAAAGTTTGGATTTTTTTCATAGCCATTAGACAGAAATCCATCGTTTAGATAGTCTGCTGTCAAGTCTACTCAGAACATCTCCCCAGGTAAAATAAACATTCAGATAGCTGATTACACTGAATTTTTCTAATCTGCAGGAGGAACCTTTAAGTGCCTAACAAAACCTTAACGAAAACAGAACAAATAGTTACTAGTCTTTTCTAATGAACCCGACTAAATAAATCGACAAATAAATACTCTTTGGAGGAACAAATGCTACGTATCGCTTTAACGACTATCATTCTTCTTGCTACAAACTCTCAAGCGTTTGCCGCGAAAAGCTGCAAACAAGAAGCTGAACAATATTTCAAAAACCAAGGATACCAAATTGAATCTGCTCAAGTTGTATCTAAAGACGAAAACAGCATAGTCATTAAGGTAAGAACGAACTACCACGGAGGACAAGCAGAAGACCTAGTTCTTTTGAATAAAAACTGCGATATTCTTGAAGTAAAAAATGTTTGGGCGGAGTAGTTATTTTTCTTAAATAAAAAAGGGAGCAAAAGCTCCCTTTTTTATTAAAAAATCTCATACCTTCACAAAGTACTTCTTAAAGAAATCTACGCCTCCCTAAAAAAATCGCGCTGGCAAACATCTAGGACTAGCACAAGGTAAGACGAAGATCATTTTTCACTAAACTTTTATTCAGACATAAGTTGTTTTCTTAAGTTTTTTAATATTTTAAGATTCAGTGCTCTAGAGGTTCTGATACTATACATTTATGTTTTTAATAGTTCAGCTATTGTTCGCCCTATTTTCAATTACCTTGCTCTTTTTGTCGAATTTCGATCAGAGAGTTAGCTATTCCTTACTTGGGTTGTACCTCTTTATTTTTCTTTATAAATGGGCTAAAAATAAAATTACTTTTCTATTCAAGATGACTCTCGCAGTAGCGTTGGCATCCTTCGTTTTTTCTTACTTAAAAAACAAAAATGCACCTATTCATTTAGAAAATGCCATTTCAAGCATTAAGCAACATCATTGGAAACAAGCTAAGGATAACTTTACAAAAATTTATAGATTCTGTCATGAATGTCGAGAAGACCTTTTAAGTCTGGCAAATGCCTTTGATCAAAATAAACTACAAACAAGCTTTTCTGAAAAATCTGAAAAACTTAATATGATGATGACTGTAATCAAAGACAAACATCAAAATATTGATACCAAAGATTTGCCAAAGGTTCTGATTGAAAAATCTAAAAATGAATTATTAGATTTAAAAGTTCGCTTCCAAAATGCACAAAATAAATCTATGATTTTAAGAAAACTTGCAAATCAAAAAGAAGATTTTTCTGTACAAAGTACTGACTTTGACCAATTAAACTCAACATCTTCCAATAAATACGATTATGAGTTCTTCCCACATGAAGAACCCTAGTATTTGACTTAGGCATAAAATAACAGTCAAAAGTCTGGGTTCGCACTAAAAAACTAAGCATTTCATAGGTGATTTCTCTATATGAAACATAGATTAGTACAAATGCTTATATTTGGTGTACAATAAAGGCATGGGACGCTATTTGATCGTAGAACCAGAAGAAAGATCCCTCCAGCTCATCCAAGAGTCCTTGATGGGTCTTGATAAAGATGCTCACCTTGAAATCTTTAAAGATTTCAAATCACTTGATAGTCACATTGAACAACTAAAAGATGCAGAAAAGAATACCTTTTGGCACTTTGATCTCTTTATTCTAGAGCACAGTCTTTATACTCACCCTGAATGGGTCGAAAAAATCCCAACATTACATGCGAAAAATCAAAAAAAGGCAGCTTTATTTCTTACAGGCTATGACAATACCTTTACAGCCCTTAAGTACATTCGAGCTTTAGATGTTTACAATTTTCTCTTTAAACCCTTCGATCCTCTTATTTTAAAAGAAAGCCTTAATATTGGCGTAAACATTGGTAAAAAGGTTTCTCCAATTGAAATAAAATCTCAATCGCTAAGCGCCTATGTTGCCTTTTTGAAAGAGATTGAATTGCAATCAATTTCAGAGATGGGATTCGTCAGTCTTAGCGATACGGAAATAAGACAAGGAAGTACGACTAAATATTTTTCTCCTCTTTTTGCCTATGGGAAGAAACGAAGCGCATGGGCCAAATGCCTTATCAGCCTGCCTCACCCTCAAAAACCTGGGGTTTTTATTAATAAATTTCACTTTTATGGGGCAGATCAAACTTTCTTAAATAACCTACGCCGCTATATTCAGGCGAACAAAAGCAATAATACTTCTCCAGCCCTTTGGAGTTTTGCTCCCCCGAAAAATACCAGAACATTGAAGATGGCTATTGTCTCTGCTGATAGTATAGAAAATCAGAACTTTGCTGAAGATATTAAAAATCACTATAAGAATCTGCACGTAGAAATTGTAAAAATAGATCCAGAAGCAAAATCAACCAGTCCACCTTTTGATCATGATATAGTTTTAAATCTCTCGGAGATTAAATTTGAAACGATATCACCTTACTTTGACCCGAAAACAATTTACCTATGGATCACATCACCCTTCGCGGATGAAGATCAACTCAAAGAACAGTCTTCAAATTATCACGATATTTTTTGCAATCCCTTAGATAGACCTTATTTTTATAAAAAATTAAAAATCCATAATCCAGATCTCGATGAAATTAGCCAAAGCTCTATCGTCAACATTACCAGCCATGAAAAAATTAAAGCCGCAAATAAAGTTAAGATTTCCGATCCTTCAGAGCTTTACGTAAATATCCTTTATCCGAGAGAGCTTCCTTTGGGTGATTTTAGAGAAATAGTTTTCTTGAGTGAGGATGAGGGGCAAACTGTCGAACTGCCAGCAACTTGCCATTTCGTTGAAAAATCTAAGAACAGCGAGCCCCAAGCTGGGCCAACTTTCTTTCACCAATTCGTATTTTTTGGAATGAAAGACCACCTATTAAAACAAATACGCCTGTGGTTGCTTCAAAGATATATAGCTGAAAATCAAAAAGAATAAATAGAGAGTTAAATGGAGGTGGTAAACGGATTTGAACCGCTGTACGGGCTTTTGCAGAGCCCTGCCTCGCCTCTCGGCCATACCACCTTACGGAAAAAACCAAAAAGTACGAGAGAAGCACTTTAAGGTCTTTCGAGCTAAGATCTTAAAAAATCCAGTCCGAAAGAAGCACTAGTATTATCATTTCTATCAATGAAGTCAACGAGAGAATCTGATTTTACGGATGATCAACTCTAAGGTAATCAAAGAAAAAATAACCTTTAAGAGTTCAATCTCTTTAACTTATCAAAGGGCCGCATAGAGTATAACATAGCCTTTTCTATGTCCGCGGGCAGTACTTCAATCCTGCCTGCTATATCAGCAAGAGTTCTTGCGACTTGTAGCGTTGAAAGAAGCCTACGTCTGGAGCTTAACTCCTTAGGGAATAGCTCTTTCATATAAAAAACAGGCAAATAAGGTTTAAGATCATTAAGGCTCCAATTTTTAGCAACCTTTAAAAACTCTGATCTCACTTCCGATTGTTCTTTTCTAAATTCCCTCACCTTTTGTATTTCTTCAAAGATGCTTTTAATGTGAACAGTATCTAGACTTAATTTCCCTTTGGTAAAAAAGACGATTTGAAACCTATCCACGATAGGACCAGATAACTTGTTTAAATACGAACGACACCTTCCTAAAGATCGACCACAGATCACTGGATTTTCAGGTGTCCAATCGCCACAAGGACAAAGATTCGAAGTTGCACAGGACATTATGTTGGCTTTATGAGTTTCTCGATAGCGTGATTTCCTTAGGCGAATTACCCCTTCTTCGAGCGGCTCTCTTAAGGACTCAAGAACCGTCGGGCTAAACTCTAAGAGCTCATCTAAAATTAACATTCCTCCGTGGGCCCTGAACAGCTCACCTTTAACTATGGGAACACCTCCCCCAATTAATCCTGAAGCAGAAATATTATGATGTGGCTGTACGATTGGACGCCATAGGCTCTTGCAATCATAAGAGATATCATTATTGAGTAAAATATCTTCAACATCACTAGGTCGAGGCTCTTCAAGTAACTCATGAACAATTTTAGCTAAGGTTGTCTTTCCAGAGCCCGAAGGGCCCGCAAGAAGACATGAATGTTCACCTAGTGCGAGAATTTTTATAAGCTCTGCTTGATCCCGAGAAACTTCTAAATCTAAATAATGATCTGGTCTTTTAAATTCCAGATCTAAATGACTGCCTTCTTTGAAAAAGGGACGATTAATTTGTTTAAGCTCATTAATTTCAAATCTAGAAACGACATGGTCTCTGCCTGAACTCCCCGTTAAAAAGGGAAGTAAATCGGGTGTTCGTTTCAAATCATTCATATCATCTGGAGCTTTAACTTCACCATTCAGTCGAAGCTGACCATAGATAAAGTAGTCCTTTAAAAGATCTCCGGAAATTTGATCTGTGACTACTAAAATTCCCAAGGCGACTGCCAGTTCTATTCCAACAGAGTTCTTTTTCAACTCGGATGGGTATAAATTAACAATGACCTGTTGTGATTTTGGAAATGCAAATCCCTGAGATTGAATTGCGCTTTTAATTCTTTGCGAGCTTTCCTGAATGACTCTATCTGGTAACCCCAAAAACTGAATAACAGGTAATCCTGGGACTAAGGAAATTTCGACTTCAATGGGAAAAAACTTATCTTTTACTTTAACAAGTGAATTTATTTTCATATAAAAACAACAACTTGCAAAAAAAAGATAAAGCCCTTGCCCCTGTGTTTGTATCGAACACTGAGGAGGGCTTTCATAATTCGGACAACAATATATTTTTGTAAATTCTTATGAGATATCTTTAAGAACTATTTTACTTCAGCATCCATATGAGACAACGGATGATGATCATCTATCGTTTGAGTCATAGTCTGAGTAGATACGCTGGTATAGATTTGAGTCGTTTGAATACTAGCATGCCCTAACAGCATTTGAATAGATCTCAAATCAGCCCCACTTTCCAACAAAGC
>JBHIVS010000156.1:0-6237 GCA_041987885.1 Pseudobdellovibrionaceae bacterium
ATTGATTGCAGCATAACAAATTATGGAAGGCAATAGTTCTATTACAGAATTTTTAAGATTTAGACCTTTTCTTAAAAAATAATGCGAGAAAGCTTATAAAGTAGGCATGAGTCGCAGGTTTTATGTTTCAATAACCACACCTCCAAATCCCTTTAAACAAGCTTTCACTTCTTCCAAACGCATTTAAGCCCCTTTGCTATTAACAAAGAGGCTTAAATAAAAATTAACTAAATTATATACTTAGAAGTTTTTTATACTGTCTACAAGATCTGGAAAATCAATAAATGGATTGCGTGTTTTCTGAATTTCGAAAATTTCTTGGTTTCTCGCGTGTTCAGCTTCATCTACAGGATCTTGTTTGTGCCACTTGCGTAAAACAACTTCTTCATCCTCAGAAATAGGCAGTTCGTAACGGACAGAGAAATAAAACAATGCTCTGGCAACGTTCCCACGGTGATTAACTGGTGGTTCAAAAACGTCATCAGAACCAGCACTCCCCACACCAAAACGAGATTCAGGACAATCCAATTCCATAACTTCTTGATTTACTTCGCCGAAAGGATGATTTCCACGAACAGCATTGATGTGTGAATCCGTTGGGAATAAATGATGTAAATCTGTTTTTTGAGTATCATCAGAATATCTGCTGCTAAAACGACTTTGTGGCCATGTATGCTCTACGTTCACAACATTATTATTGGGAATTTTTCCTGGGCCCGGGCGAGAAGAAGAAAAGTCTTCAGGGCCTCGGATGTGATTACAATAGACATCCATAACTGCATAGCCAGTTGGCCCCATTTGAAGATAGAACTCTCCAAGAATCAAAGTACGAGCTTGAGTATAAGTTACCGGAGTGTGGTTATAGCAACGGCCTTTTCCGATACAGCTACTTACAATTTCATCAAGTTGACCATCTTTAGCAACATGGAATTTATTAAATACATCAGAGAGAGTTTTTTTGATTTCATCATCAGAAGCATGAGAAGTAATTTTATCGTAGAACTGTTCGCCGTAATAGGGAACAAATTCGGAAGCTGGAGCCGCAGTGGCTGGAAGAGATACTGAAAGAGCCTGAAAAACTAAAGCCGATAATACAATCGTCAATCGCATGGATGCCCACCTCTTGCGGCATAAAAGCGCCGCGTGCAGGCCAATCTTCCCTAGGACCCTAGAGTTGTCAATAAACGAAAACGACTATGAGATTAGCGAGTGGTCATTAGGCTTTGTCTAATTCTAAATACAAAACCCGCTAATACGCCACAGAGACTGCCTCCAATATGCGCTATATAGGCAACCCCGCCTCCCATACCCTCAGGAGTTGAAAGCGTGGCAGTAAAGTCTGATAGCAAATACAGAGGAAATAATAAAAGAGTCGGCATGTAGATATAGCCGAATCCCCCTTTAAAAGGTGTAAAAAAGTAATAGTATCTGATTCTCCGACGAGTTTCCGCAATCAAATAGAATCCCATCAAAGCACTGACTGCGGCGCTGGCTCCTACAACTGGAATAACCCCATGGGCCTCGCTCCCTAAGAAGCTCATTCCACCGGCAATACCTCCCAGTAAATACACCCCAAGTAACATTGAACTACCAGCTACCACTTCGACGGCAGCACCAATAGTTAAAAGAAAAATCATATTCGACATAAGATGGAACCAATTTGAATGAGAGAACTGATAAGTAATCCATGTCAAAGGCTGAGAAATACTATTCAAAGAACTAAGACCAAATTTACTTAAAACTTGATCTTGGCTTTCCTTATAATAAAGCCCCATGTCTTCTTTCCAACGTTTGATCGCAATTTGATCACCAGAATATTCATACTTCTGGGCATTTTCTAAAAAAGCCCCATCTCGGAGAGCATAAACCCCTAGAACTGTTAAGCCGTCACTATTACGAGGATCTACATCCAACAGCCAAGCAGGAAGTTTGGATCTCATATTTTGCGCAGAAAGAATTTGAAACTCTTTATAGATTCGCCCTGAAAGTTCTAAATTATTTCTCTCTAAAATTTTTGTATTTACTGAATTAAAAGCCTGACCACTAAAAAACATCACGAATAAAAAGACATTCAACCCTATCAGTGTCAGAGTGAGTGGATATTTTTTAAATTCTTGAAGATTTTCTGGTATTGGAAAAATCATGGTATTTCAAATCTCTCTTTGAACTCATCCACAACAGATTTAATATCGCTCGCTGGTTGACGACCATCCGCTTTTTGATTTTGCAGAGCCCAAATTCCTCGAGTATAGCGTCTATCCAAGGCACGCTCAAAATCCTTCTCTGTCATCAACTCTCGTAAATGATCAATGCTCGCTAAATACTGGCCATTTAAATATTCATTTTCTGATAAAAGATATTTAAACGTAGACCATTCCGGATCCTTCAAAGTCCCAATTTTTGCCATGGTAGGATTCATCGTAAACTTCATCATCGCACAAACTGCTTGGGCATCGTCTGTACAAACTTTTTCCAAATATTGTTCTTTGTCTTTATTCTCGCTCATCAGAAATTTTGCAAAATAGGCCAAATGAGCATTTTCCAGAGCATTACCCCAAAGAACTATATCCGCTTCATAGTTTAAACATTCCGAACTAAGACCATCAGCCAAATACAAAGTAATGGCTCTGTCTAAATTACTATATTTTGAATCTTTATCTGCAACCAGACAGGACTCATCTAATGCGACATCGACGGCACGAGCATTTGTCTTTTTAACAAAGCTTTTATAGGCGCTCGTATAAAGTAACATTCCATTAAACAATCCTATCACGATAAAAAGCTTCATCCACGACTGCATTAACGCAACTTGAGAAACCGTAGGCCCCAAGTCGTAATCCTTTTTCAAAGTAATCACAAAAGTATCAGAGGCTCTGTCTGCCACATGACGTCGTAACGGATGTCCAAAAATTTCTAAAAAAGGAATTCCTGCAAAAAAAGAACTAAAAACCCACACAAAAGATCTTAGAAAACACTGGTAAAAAGTAAGAGATTTTTCTGAATCGTGAAAATCGCGCAAGCGCAACTGCATGAACAACATGCCCGGGGTACCTTTAAAGGACAACAAAAACAAAGTTTGAAATAAAGCTACTAATACTGTTGCAGCCATCAACAACAAAGCAAAAGCTGTTAAGCCATCTGCACTATTCGGTGAAACCAAAAAGATTCTTTTAATTTGCTGACTCAGTCCCGCCAATAAAAAACCAATGATGGGATAAAAGATTAAAAAATCTAGTACAAATGCAGCCGATCTATCTAGCGGTTTTGCTAAAGGATATTGTACATGTGAATTTGTGTTTTCTACGGACTCTGGGGCCGATAAATCTGGAAATACCATACAAATCGTATCGGCCCAAGGTAAGACAAACTATAGAGATTAGTTTACGAATTTAATCACTTTAACACGTCCCTGACCATCGAGATGGAAATGGGCCGTACCAATAATTCTTTTGCTAGAATCAATAAGGTTATACACTTCTTGTCCCTCTGATTTATCTACAGCTGGACTTACGTCATTATAAGCTAAACCAATTGCTTCGGAGTACTTCTTCAAAAATAAAGCCTTATCATTGATCTCAGATGGAGTATCTCCAGCTTGAATGCTTAAAAACTCCAAACTTGTGATCTGACCACCCAAAGTTTTCATTCCATAACGACCTTCAAGATAACCAAAAACTAAGTCATCACGAAGTGTCGGAGAATGCGCAATCGCAGCAGGATTCAATTCATTGTCCTGAGATATTTTTTTTGCAAGATTGTGTTCCCAACGAATATCTTTTTGTAAAGAAGCAGCATCAAAACTTGCAACACCACGAGCACCAGCAGCTCCGTTAACACCTGAGTTTTGATTCATCATCCACTGATTTAAAAACACCGCACAAAGTACGACAGAAGCAATAGATAAACCTACCGTTGCTTTTTTTTCCCGAATTTTATTTCTCATCAACACCCTCGAACTTTTTTCTTTGGGAAACTCAATAACTTTTGCATTGCTCATTGCCAACTCCAAGTAAAGTGCTATTACCCTGAACAATTATTCTTAATGCGAAGCTTGTGCCGCCTCTTGTTCAGTTTAATTCCATTTCATCGAAAACGCTTTATACAATCGCACAAAAGTTATTTGACGTTTCATTATGATTATCTCAAAACGACTCACTTTTAGCAGTATATTTCGCAGTCTAGTCGAGAGCATTTTTAACCCAAGAATCAATACCAGCCTGCATTTCACCAAGATCATAGGTCAGGTTTTTATCTAATTGCACACCGATGCCTTCGATTTGATAATTCCTAGGACTTATGTAGACAGCTTCAGGAATAGAAATTTGGACTCCTGGAGAAAGCTCGTCAAAGGCATACCAAAGTCCCACTAGCATTTGCCCACTCGTCGGAGATCCAATCACTTGGGCTTTTGCGACTTCCTTTAAAGACTGAGCAATAAGTTCTGCAACCGATGCACTTTTTCCATCCACTAAAATTTTAAGATGACCTCTAAAACATTGATCATTTTTTGCAGTTTTTAACTCTACTCGCCCCGACTGTTCTAAAACTTCAATCTGCACTGAGTCCTCGAGACTATCTGGCAACACTTGAGTCACTGTATCTTTCGATCTAGGCTTTTGCAAATAGCCAAGTGAGGTCGGTTCACAGAGAAATAAACTCGCAAGTCTTAATCCCGCTACAAAATTTCCACCTAAATTGCCGCGTAAATCTAAAACAACTTGAGTTTTGTTTTGCAGTTCTTGTTTTAAGATATTTATTTTATCTGTTTTAAAAAACTCGGCCCGAAAAGAAGGGACTTGAATATAAACTGTACTGCTGTTGGGAAAAGAAGTTTTAATGCCTTCTTCTCTTTTAATTGTCGTTGGTATTAATTCTTTTTCAAAAATTTCAATCCCACGAGAAATCGTATATTTTCCTTTTTCAGAATTTGCTTCCCAAGGGTTAGGCTGTTCACCATTAATATCCTTAATGACGTCGCCAAACTTCAAACCCGCTTTAGCAGCAGGAGATTCCGGATGAACTTTAAAAATAACTAATTCACCATCTACAAATTCGGACTCAATGCCATTCTCCAAGCGCTCGCCTTGCCAGATAGCACGGACTTCTTTTGGGTCATAGACTTCTAGATGTGAAACTTTGAGTGTCGCCAACATATTATTCATATCTTGGATAACAAGATTTTTCGGCGAATTCGATTCTACCAAATGGCTTCTTTTAAGGCAGGTATTACGCCAATTACGAACAACTTCATCCGTTAAGTATATTTTTTCGGAAACAAGATTGCACATGACAGGATAAGGATTGGCAAAGCTTTCTCGAGAAGAAAACTTATACCCCCATCCGAAGAAGAGAAATAAGACTAATAGAAGAAATATTTTTTTCATCAAAGCCTTAAAGAGAAAAGCCGAGCATAGACTCGGCCATTCTTAATAAAAAAATCAATAAGCTTCGCAATGATTAAGCAGCAACTGCTGATTTCTTTTTACGAGCCATAGAAGGATCAATATGGTATTGCTTCACTTTACGATAAAGAGTTGCACGACCGATACCTAGTGCCTTTGCCGCCTCTGTCAAATTACCTTTGTATTGAACAATGGCATTTTCGATAGCTTGTGCTTCAAGTTCTTCCATTTTTTGTACATTTGATGCTGTCGGAGTTGCAGTTGGGAACTGGATTACATTTCCACCAGATGTTAAATTTGCAGCCGCAGAATAATTAATTGGGCTATTACCAGAAACCAACGATGGCACACCAGCAACTAGTTGCTGTCTGAAAAACGGATTATCCATACCTTCTCTAAATTGAGACGGTGAATAAGCTTGAACCGTTACATCGTGATTTTCCCAGTGCTTCTTCGTATTCTCGATCGTCTCCTGGCTATCGCTCACCACGATCATAACTGTACGTGACATTTAGTCCTCCCCATTTGAAACAATTTGATAGTTTAATTGACTCACTTTGTACCTATCGGTGTTTCACGGTGAGAATTTAGGGCTAGATTAAAATATTTTTTTGAGACACTTTAAATACCGAGATTCACTAGCTTTTAAAAAAAAGAAAAAAAAGTCTTGAAAAGACGTTGACCAAAAAAACCACAAAAATCCGCCAACTCCCCGACCTTCGCCCAAAACCAAAAAGCAAAGATCCAAACAGGCAAACTCCCCCTCCTGCTGGCCAAAATCTAGTTCCCAAGAGCTAAAAAGGATAAAACCTCTTCCTGTTGATCTCCGCAGTAG
>JBHIVS010000157.1:0-6189 GCA_041987885.1 Pseudobdellovibrionaceae bacterium
TCTGTGGACGTTTTCCGGCACATCTGCCGCGAAGGAAGCGATTCAAATTTCCGGGCGAAGAGGAGGTATTCCTTACGATGCAAAAAAATTAGAAACGCATATTAATGTTAAGAATACTGAGCTTTTAACAGTGGCCGCGAATCAAAAAGAAGCTTTATCTGCATACGGCTTGTTGAAAAAGGGGCTTGTTCCCGATGGCTCTTTGGTAGAGTTAAGTGTCAGTTGTTTTATGGATATGGCTAAATAATTGAGATTCTATTCAAAGGGACCATGGAGGGCCTTTTGATATCTCGGTCGGTGGTTCCATAATGGTGGGGCCTTTTGGAATATATTACTTTGTTTTTATTTATTTTTTAGGCTCTTTTGACAGTAATTATCTTTTATTTTATAGATTTCGCCTGCTAAACTTAAGAAGTTTTCATATTTGGAAATATACTAAAACACCTAAAGTGTCTTAGAAACTCTTAAAATTTGCCTATTGGGAAGGTATCTATGAAGTCTACGGTAATGCTATTTCTATTTGTCATGCTTGGGTTTGAAAGTGCCATGGCCACAAGAGTTGATAATATTCCCGATGTTGGCAGCCACTATCGCTTATTTACCGTCGAAAAGAACGAAAACCCAGGGAACATCTTGGTTTTGTACACGAAGCTAGACGGCAATTGTAATATTCAAAATGAATCTAAATCTCCTGTCTTTGATATGTATTGGTTGATGAATCGTACAACTTATAAACCAACTCATTCATTGATTAAAAAGGGAGTTAGAGAGCGTTTGCAGCTAGTACCTTCTAATGCCCAGACATTCTATGTAAAAGTGAATGATTTAAAGGAAGTAAACTCTGATTTGAGTGATCCTCGTTTGATCGTTGAAGCGGACAAATTAAAAGGTCAATGTAAAGTTCGTTCTCTGTTAACTTTGGGGCCTTCAAATAAGTATGCAAAGATTCACTTGAGCTCTATTTATACAGAGGCTGTAAAAACGGTTGTTCCTCCATTTCGTAAGTTAGTATCGGTCACTCTGAATGGAGTGGATGTGAATACAGGGGCTAAAGTTAGCCGTAAGTATTTAGCCAAATAGTTATTTTAAAAAATTGATAGAAATTATTTGAAAAGGGAGTCGGAAGACTCCCTTTTTTTATTGGCTAATGGTGGCTTGTCGGGTCGGTCAGGGGTGACGTAATGCTGTCTTAAAATGAATCAGAATTACGGCGTTGAAATAATTTTTATAGGGGATTTGTGATCGCTATACATAAGATCGACAGGCGTTTTAGGTATTTATACTTAAAAATTATAGAACTCTGGTGGTTAGCTATAAGCTAAAGCATTTTAAAAATAAACGGTATTTATCGGCAGTTAAAAAATGATGATCTTTTTAACAATCAGCATTTTTATATAGTCCTTAGACACCTTATTGAAGCGCTAAAATTACTCAATTCTATCTGATCTGTTTGTTATAATTTTTGTAATGTCACAATTGATACACATAGCTTTTGCTATAATCAGTATCGTTTTAATTTTTCTTTCGAATGTAGATACGAAAGTCTGTTTTTTTATATTGGGTGTTTATTCCTATTTATTTTTAATCCGAAATCTACAGAGCAAGGCAAAGGCTTCCGCTTGGATTGTCGGGACTTTAATAGCTCTAGCATCAATTAATGCCTATAAGTTAAATCCTGAAAGCGACAAACATATACGTCGTACAATTCAGGGAACAAAAAATAAAAATTGGTCAAAGGCTGGAGACAATTTTTCAAAAATGTACACAGAGTGCAGTCATTGTATTTTGAAATATCAAGATTATCCACAGTCTTTAAAACGAGAAGCTTTGATCTTGAGTTATAATGAAAAGTCTAACTCTTATAAAGCTATGATGAACGTCATCTATAAGGTTCATAAAAATGTTCCAGAGGATCAGTTGTCCTATATCCTTTTTCAAAAATCAGCTAAAGAACTGAATGGCTTAGGTGGGATTATCAGAGGTCAAAATGAGCGAATCGTATTGACCCATAGTCTTGAGGCCACTGAGAAAAATAATTCTTATAGAGGTCAGCAAAAAAGAACTATTGCTTCAAATTCTAAGCTTATTAACCCCAAACATTTTTTTAAGAATAAAAACAAAAATAAGAATTTAAATAAGAAGAATAAAGGTTCTTCCCCCTTCATGGTGGGAGACAGTGAGTCAAAAATGAAGGCATAAGCCCTAATTCCAGTTAGAATTTAAGTTACGACGCTTGAATTTTAAAAGGAGAAAAGGACTATGTCTTCGATCGACAGGTTAGCACGGTTTATTACCCATAGTGAATTAAAGATCTTAGATTGGGTGCAGGCTGGCACGGCCCATAATATCGCAAGATGTGAAAAGACTTCTTCCCACGAAGTTTGTACAAGGTGTGCCCAAAAGTCTTCGGCCATCTATGACCACAGATGGGTCAGAATCAAAGATGCACCTATTCGTGGTAGCAGCGTAGTCCTAGTGATCCGTAAAAGACGCTTTTACTGCAAGACCTGTCGTAAGCCTTTCACTGAGCCTGTCCCTGGTATTTTGCCGCGCAAAAGAACTACCCAACGACTGCAAAGGGCTGTGACCAATGCTTGCCAAAAGTATTCCAGCTTAAAAGATGTTAGAAAAAATTTTAGGTGTTCTAACTCTTACATCTATAAGGCTTTTTATTCTCAGCTAAAAATCGAAACCAAGCGTAAGATCAATTATCCGTGGCCCAAGACTATTGGTATTGATGAACACTTTTTCACTCGTAAAAACGGTCACAGAGAGTTTATGACGATCTTTGTAGATTATAAAAACAAACGCCCAAGAGAATTGGTTTTAGGAAGATCTAGTGGTGTTTTACAGGCGGGTATTCAATCTATTGAGGGACGTGAAAACGTTCGCAACGTAGTGATGGATTTATCGCGTTCTTATAAGACGTTCGTTAAGGAATATTTCTGCAACGCTGAGATTGTTGCTGATAAGTTTCATGTGCTAAGACTTCTTAATGGGCCGATCAATCGTCTTCGCAAGCACTACACTGGTGATGAGCGCAAGAATCCCATTCGTCGATTACTTTTATGTTCAAGCAAAAATCTAGAGTACTTCAAACGTAAAGCGATCTGGGATTGGCTTGAAGATAAGAACGATTTAAAAGAAATCTATTATTACAAAGAAGCTCTCTTTAGGCTTTACCGAACTCGCGGGTATAACAAGGCCCGACGGGCTTTGATAAAGCTCACCGATCAAATGGCGTATTCGAATTTAAAAGAGATACGAAGCCTCAGAAACACCCTGAGGACGTGGTCAACGGAAATCTTGAACTACTTCAAAACGGGCTTGACCAACGCACGCACTGAAGGGTTTAACAACGTCGCAAAGACAATACAGAAGCGGGGTTACGGATTCAAGAACCCTGAAAACTACAGGCTTCGTGTCTTGAATGCTTGACTGGATAAGGGTTTGCCGGAAGTACCCACCATGAAGAGAGTAGAACCGCTAATTTTAAAAAATAAAGTAATGGAACTAGCCCATAAATTGTTCGGATAATGCGTACTGTTAAATCTCGAACATAGGTACCGATCTAAAGGTCGGAAAAGTTGGTGCGCGTGGAGGGACTTGAACCCCCATGCTTTCGCGGGAGATTTTGAGTCTCCTGTGTCTACCATTTCACCACACGCGCGCTTGAGAATTAAGTTTGTAATGTCTTTCAAAACAAATGACAAGTGTTTTTAAAAAAAATATTCTTGAGTGGATAAGATCTAACAACAAAAACACAGCTTACCTTTGATTTTTTCTGTCGAAGGCAAACTGTGTTTTGGTTTTAGTTTAAATAACCTTGATCGTATTTTGTAGTTTCATCCTCGGTTGGCCATACCCTCTCTGTAATGTCGGTTGAGCCCACCTTTGTGATGTTATTCGGAATCTCTTGAACAACAACAGATGCTAATTCTTTGGATAACTTTTGACGAAGCGTTCCCAAAAATTTTGGTCCCGCAATAATGACAAGCTCTTCGAACTTACCATGGCGGTATTCTTCTTCGAGTCGCTGGGCCACTTTTTTTGAAAACATCTGCAAAATGCGATCTTTGGGATCTTGCTGACGCTCTAAACGCCCCCCCGGACCGATTCCTCTTCCACCTGCATTGCCAGGACGATCAGAATCAATGTCTTTTAATCTAAGTCTTCCCTTCGGGTTTTCAATTTTATCTACAAACCGAACTTCGCCTTGCGTTCTAAGATCACATTCAAAAAATTTGGCCTCTGATCGATTCACTAATACAATCCATGCATTCATATTTTTGCCCTTTCTTGTTAGTTCATCTCTCCTGCTCTATGAGTCTCTACAAAGTGACAGACTCATTTTCTGCATAAAACCATTCTAGCAAGGCCTTTTTGAAAACCAATATGACTTCCAACACACGACTGCTATAAGACATTTTGAGTCCTACTTGTATTGGAAGCAGAATAGAAAGGAAGCCAATAAAATCAATGAACTAGCTGATATTGGGGGATAAAATGTTCGAAAAATTAAATGAAGACGATCTGAAAAAACTAACCCTTGTTACAGAAGGACCGTGTATCTCACTCTATTTCCAAAAAATAGATGAATACTGTCTTCCCGAAGAATTCGAAGCCGTAGTCCGCAGAGTTGAAAAGCTTTTGAGCTACAAACCACACCCCGACAACGAAATTCTATTAAGAAATCTGTATGATTTTAATCCCGAGGAATATATTCACTCTAAGGATTTTGGAATCGCCATCTTTATAAATCGTCATTGGGCTGGATATTATTTAGCCGGTCATAAAATTTCTGACAAAGTTATAGTGGCGGAGTCTTTTCATCTAAAACCATTGATTGGAGATATGCAGAAAATAGATCAAGCCTACGCTCTCACCCTTACTCGAGAAGAAGGTTCTTTATTATATATAAACGGCGAAACAGGACAAGAACTACAAACCTTTCTTTTTCATTTTGGACAGAATAGCAACTCTTTGCATTGGTCAAAAGATGACGATTCAGACACGCTTAACTTCCCTCATGTAAAAAACATCAGCAGATCAAGAGGTGGAAAAAAAGGTTCTTTGAGTAGAAAAATCGACTATTTCAAATCATTTCTCCACGTTTTGGAATCCAGAATAAACAAAGAAACAAATTACAAGGAACTGCCACTCTTAGTCTTTACTACAGAGCAAATCTTCAGTGTTTACAAAAGTATCACGACTCATCCTCGTCCGCTTTTAATTAAGCAAGATGAGTCTAAAAATTCTCTGCGCCAAGACAGCATCATTCATCAAGCCCATTTGCAGCTAATGCAAACCAAAGATGAAAGACGCAAAGAATTTCTACAAATGGCCGAAGAAAAATCACGAGACCATAAAGTTATCGACGATTTAAAAAAAATAAATCGCGCAGCTCTCGACGGAAAAGTACGAACATTATTTTTACAAAGAAAATCAGAAATATTAGGAGAAGTAAATCGTCGAACGAAACTCATTCAATTTGCTGATGACGAATATACTGTCGTAAAAAAGAGAATTTCCGAAGACATCCTAGACGACATCGCCTGTGAAGTCATTAAACACGGAGGCGAAGTCATCGTCGTCAACAAAGATCAAATGCCAGCAGCAGGCCCTGCCGCCGCTATTTTAGATCTCTAAACAAAAGGCCTTGCCCCAGCGAGGCCTTTACCGTCGTTAAATCCTGAATCCCCAAAGCTTGCATATAACCAAGAACTAATCCCATATTTGAAACATCAGTAATTCTGTATTCGCTAGCAATGTCCTGATCACGTAACTTAGCTCTCTCTTTAAAAGAGTTATACAGCTCCGTCTGGGTAAACGCATTTGCACCCTGCTTTACTTGTCCTTGAACAGAGTAAGAAATTACTCCCCCAATACCGTACCACACTGCTTGGTCTGATTTTTTCTTAAATATTTCTGGCACGTTCGCAAGCGCATGTGTTTTTGAAAGTTCTAAAGCCTGAGGATATTTTTTTCCGATGGGATTTGGCGAAAATACCTTTTTAGAATTTTTCTTTTGTACTTTTTCTAGAATAGAATTTTTGTAAGTTACGGAAGCCAGATTTCCTTCAAAAATTTGCGTCTGTCCTTTATCAATTGTATACATCTGCATCGATCCACCACCAATATCCCAAACGATGAGCTTTTCTGGATCTTGTACTTGCCCCAAAGATAGCA
>JBHIVS010000158.1:0-6155 GCA_041987885.1 Pseudobdellovibrionaceae bacterium
GTCTTTGTACCATCTAGTCCAACTTTTTCTTTTATTCCCATTATTTACTCCTTCTCGGTTTTGGAATTTCAATTCCCTTTCGAGGCATAGCAGGCTGTAGGCCCGCTACTGAGTTTTCAATGAGTAGATCCAGTTGTTCTCGGTCGAAGTAAAGTCTGCCACAAAACTTGTTCGCAGAAATTTTACCTCGTTGGTAGAGTTTTTTAACTGCTTCCCGAGTTGACCCTAAATACAAAGCCACTTCATCAGTTTTTAACCATCTCTTAATTTTCAAAGATCTTAGCTTTGCCTCAGCAATATCTAATTCGATCTGGTGCTGAGTCATCGCCGTGTTCCCCAGATTTAACATACCTTCCTCCTTGGGTTCAATTCTTAACCGAACCCATCATTCTAATTTTTGACTTCTTTGTGCTGAGCACGAAACTCCCCACTCAGAAGCTTTCCTATAAATTGATCCATCGTAATTTTGCCGTTTGTCTTCTGGTACTCTTCGTGGGCTATATATAAGCGATCTTTCTCGCTGAGCGTTTGACTCTGAATTTGCTGGATGTGCTCAGGGTTGATTAATGACAAACCAAGACCGATGATTTCAGCGTCTTTGACCTTGCGACCGAAGGGCTTTTTATTGGCTTTGTCCTTTATTGCCTGCAATAGTTTTGCAGAATCCGCATCTAACTTCTTAAGAACCGTGACTCGTTTGGGTGGATCCTTTTTTAAGGCCTTTTTAGAGTCAGCGGCCTTTGGGTTCACAATTTCTTCCATTTCTCCTCCTGTTGGTAATGGTTATTTTAAGAGCCTGGACACTCTGTCCTTTAAAAATGTATGGCAAATGGCTATGATCTAAACATGGCCAAAGCTAAGAAAACTAATTTCACAATTGATTCTGACTTGCTGATCCTCGCCAAGATTTACGCGAGGGAAAGCAATATTACTCTGTCCGAAGCCATCGGCGAAGCACTTGCTTCCTACTTGAACACAATGCCTGAAAAGTTCGTGGGTCTTATGAAGTCCAAGAAAACAACCAAGACCAGCAAGGACAATCTTCAAAAGTTGATTAAGAAATTTAACGCAAGAGATATCATTGAAGTCCTTGAGGACTTGGAAGATATAACCTTCGTTAAAACACGCAGAAAACAGCCTCGAGTAAAAATGATCTCGGTGATCAAAGGATACAAGTCCCCTGCCAAGATTGCTTCCAAATCCAAAGAGCGGCCTAATGCAAACATCGGGAATAAAAAATAAACTGCTATTCATCACATCACCTCTCTATAGATCGTGCTTGATCCATAATTAGTATTTTTAATTCAAAAGGGCCTTTGATCTCGGAAAACTCAGGAACCTTTTTTAGTTTTTCACGGAACCTGTCGGCTGTACTTAATGCACCACTTGAAAGTCCTTTCTTAACCGCCGTTTCAACGGACGAGTCTTCGACAACTTGACCGAAGACGTTTGTTTTTCTCGGAACAAGTCCATCAAAATACCCCGCGGCGAAGCTCGCGATAAAATCACCGGTGAAGTATTCGGCTTCGCGGGAGTGATACTCCCCGTTTAGGCCAGGTTGACCGTTGCTGGCGACACCAACACCTTTTAGTGAGAAAATATGATCACCCTGAACGACGCGGTTGAAATTGATAAAGATTCTGCGACTATTAGGTTCTAAATAAGATTCACCAATAAACCGAAGACCTCTGATGGATCCCGACTGAGCTTGGGCCATCACGGGAGCCTTTTCATCAGGAAATGCGATCACTGAATGATCTACATAAAGATCGAAGCTATCGCCGACCTTCAGGGCCCTGAATACTTCAACCGATCCTTTAATTGGCACAACCAACTCTGAGGCCGTTGATTGCCTACCTACAATTTGGTACTCAGATGGCAGATTCCCCTGATTTACTTGATGTTTTACAGTTAAGCCATGAACTTTCTTTGAAGTCTTTGTTGGAATAGTGACTGGCTTAGCTTGTTCTGCCGCCGGAGCGACAAAGACCTCTTCACCGGGAAGATCTGCCGCAAAACTAAAAGCAACAAAAAATAGATACATCATTTTGAGCCTCCTTTATCTACAAGAACAGGGCTCTTTAAAACCAAACGCCCTTTTTCATTACCATCTTTAGACAATTCCGTTGGCTTACGCCCCACCATAGACGGTCGGCCAAAAACATTTCGGATATCGACAAGGTCTTGGTGCTGACTTTTTGAGGGAATCACATCGAATACAAAAACGTTTTTCTCGGGTTCACATTTGGCGATCATATTTGTCGGAAGCGACGAATTGAGTTTTAAATTCAAAAAAAGTGTTTTCCTGTCACTTGGTGATATTTGCGCCTTTAGGTCTTCCCCGCGCCCCACGAAAACCTCCACAAGAGCACACGGAAAAAGCACTAGAGACCCCAAACCTGGAGCAAGATAGATTCGCATGACCTGACTACGATCAAATCCTGTCGATTGAATGCGCTCAACTTGGCCCAATGCCGACACGACGAATAGAAAATTAGTTGCGAATAGGAGCTTCTTCATAAGAATCCACCTCTAGGCCGAAAGGGTTATCTTGAGTTCGCGGAACCGTTTTAAGTTTTATTGCAACTCCAATTCGGTGGTCCTGTTCGTTCATGCGAGAACGCTCTTTCACTAGCATTAAACCGTGATACACACCCGACTCATCCAGAGTCATTTTTTGGATCTGACCGCTTATTTGAATTGAATCACGCTCGACATTATTTTTAAGGTCTAAGATCTCGGACCTTTTGGATTTCCATAGTTCTTCACTCATCATTGTGGTGGTTAAACCAATTCGTTTCATGAAATTCTCGGAATCAAAGTTGTACACGTTAAAAAGAAATTTCTGAATGAACGCTACAGCTTCCGTCTTATAGATAGGATCCGCCTGATCCGTGACGATTCTGGTTCCGTTGGCATCAATTCCAATGATCATGGGACGACTCAACTTAGATAAAACTCTTAAGTTCACCACAACCGAAATCAGACATAGTGCTGCCGTGGCGACAAATAAAATGAATTGCGAGTTACGTTTGAATATTTCTCTACTGTGGATTTTCATTTTTCTTTAATCCTTTACTGTTAAGTTGATGACGAGCTTTTCGAAGACGATCTGAGTTACCGCTGCCACTCCAACCACGTACGTCGGACCGATTTGAATTATGCTTTCGACTTCTTTCAAAATACTTGGAAGACCTGTTCATAGGAATCACCGACGATACTCCTCCAAGGGCGGCCCCACCGGTCCACTTGGCTACTGTAATGGCACCACTAGCGGCCTGACTGATCGCTCGTCCCGCCGGGCTTTTTACCGCAAGACTTGCGAAACTCACCGGAGCGAGGCCCTTAAAAAGAGTAATTAAAAGTTCAAGGCATTTTGCTCCAAACGCATCACTTTGGGCGCTCACCAAACTTGCGTGAACCTGATCGAAGCCATACCAAATAATTGGCCATGAACTTCCGACAATAAGAAGTCCCATGAAAATTTCAAACCCAAGCCCAACACCCAGAAGAGCACTGAGTAAAAACACAATGGGCGCCATCGAGCACATAAGCAGCATGAAGAAAACGTGAAGATAGTAAACGACCCAATAAAGGCCTGCGAGAATCACCTCGATAATTCGATCAAGACTGAATGGAATAGAACTTAACTCCCAGCCAGGAGTTCCCGCAGTGAATGAGGCCATCGAATCAAACTTGGGAAGATATGACTCCGGAATAGAAAACAACACTTCAACGATCAAAGGAAATGCAGCAACAAGAACGAAATAGATCAGAGCACCTTTCAGCGCTGCAAATGCCTTTGATCCATCCCCCATGACATTCGAAAAAACAACCTTTCCCAGAAACAACGGCAAAATGAAAACTGTCGTGGTACCCGCCACAGACTCAAACACCTTGATGCAAATATTATGTAACTCGCTAAAGCTTTCCATTTGCGGTCTCACTTTTGCGAATGCGCCGTTGTCGATCAGAAAACTCTGCCCACTGACGTGATTCTTCGCTTTCTTTCTCTAGTTGGCGAAGTCTTGCATCTTCATTTTGAAGGATGAGCGTCTGTTGATTTCTTTGAACTTCATTTAGAGCGACATTTGTTTCAGTTGTATTAAGAGCAATAGCCCCTTCATTTCCAAGAATAGCAATACGCCCGATCAAGCGCTTAAAACGACGGATGTAATCTGTAGTGCTGCGGATATTGGTTTCAAGACGCCGAGAGGACCAATCTGGTCCATTTAGAACCGACTGTGTACTTCGGCTGACGTAGCGAAGATTTGCACTTTCTCTTCGAACTGCCTCAGATCGTCGCTGTATGTCTTTTGCGCCGGTTTTGATATCTTCATCTGGAGCGAGCTCTTGAGAAAGTTCTGAGACCGCATCTGCGTAGGCCGCGACCTCTGTTGCCTTCTTTGCTTGCTCGCCAAGAAAATCTAGAAAAGCGAAGCTAGTTGATGAGAAAAGGAACACCACTACAAAGAAAGGCATTTTATGATCTCCTCAAGGCGAAGATTGGGGCAAGCTTTTCTTAGCTCTTGATATCTACGACGATCTTCATCTTTCGACGTGTACGACCAATATTCCTCAGGACTCAACCTAATCTTGACCACTCTTTCGCCGTGACAGTCTTTAAATAGAGCCTCTGAAAACTCGCCTTGTTGGCGACGGAGTAATTTAATTTTATCGACACCTTCTGAATTTAGCTGGGTCCTCGCCATAAAGGATTCCTCGTCACCGTATAAGGAAAAGAAAATCTTATTGGGCGAGTTATCTAAAATCCCCGTATCACCATCAATAACGACATGGGCGGACTTCTGGGCAACTGTAATAAAACCGTGACCTTCTTTTCGAACGTTTGCTATTGATAGATTAAAAAATGAAAAGCATTTTTTAATAAAGAACGGCGTCTCGTCTGCGATAAAAACAATACGCTTTTTACGTTCTGATGTTTTCAACATTTCAAGATTGAATTGCGCCATGACTGCGGCAAGTCCGCCTTGCGCATAGTCTGGATCCAAAGCCTGGCTGATTTTTGAAAAGTTAAAATAGAGCAACTTCGAATTAGTCCACTCTCCCTCAATTCGTCGATTAGCATCCTCGCTTACACGAAAGGCATTGCCGTACACTCCAGAACCGATCCAACGACGGAACAACTCATACCGCGGAAGATCCTGCATTTTTTGGACAAAGTCCTGCAAAGAAAATGCTCTATTGCCACCCTCTGCATAGAGGCTGATAAATCGCTCCAAGTCCGACTTCATGGTTTTTGATAGTTTAGTCTCTCCCTCTTCAAGAATAAGAACCTCAAGAAAGCCCGCCATAATTTGAATCGCTTCTTTCGTCGGTCCTAGCTCCCTAAGCACATCAAAAGGATTGATGCCAGTAGGTTCATTTAATAAAAGCGTTTTCTCAACACCTCCCCACATCTCAGTTTCGCGAGAATGACTGCCACCGACATCGATCTTAATGACCTTAATGTTAGAATCGTTAATCAATGACCGGGTCAAGGCGTTCGTCAAAACTGACTTGCCAGTCCCAGGTCTTCCGAAGATACACCACGAGAAGGACTCGTAAGTCGGATCAAAAACATCAAGATAGGTCAGCGACTCATCTTTACGGTGAAGTGCTAATGACCTTTTATTGACACACACTTTGGACAATGAATCCCCGCGGCTGATTAAGGGCATATACGTGACAAGGACCGAGTCCTTTTCCAGAATACTGAAATGAGGAATTGTCCCGGGGTAAAAACTCTTGAGACTTTCCAAGGCACCAACGCTTTCAATATAGATTTCGCCCAATGGTTCTAGTCTTCGCTTAAGCTCTTCGCGATCTGCGCGTAAATAGTCTTCTGAGTTACGAGCAACTAAACATTGCCACTCAAATCTAAAGTTTCCAACTTGAGTAAGCGATTCAAAATCAACCAACTATCGGGCGGTAATTGCCATAGCTCATTTTCACTCAAAAACAAATTTTCACGTAAAATACACTTTTTGCACTTTTTCCCAAATATAACCCTCGTTCTTCGAAAATAGACGGAATCACGTATGAAAAACGTTGGTCTAGAGCAGCATTTCCAGCCTTGGGCGGAAATGGAGCGGAAAAGTGCACTTTTTCATAAATTCCTCACTTTTTAGGGAAAATCTGAAAAATCAAGAAAA
>JBHIVS010000159.1:0-6152 GCA_041987885.1 Pseudobdellovibrionaceae bacterium
AGGATATGCAAAAGTATTTGTTTTCACTTGTTATGCTTATTGTTTTCCCAAGTTTTGCGCTGACAGAAGCGGCAAGAAATTTGTCTCAATTTGAAACAAAGGGAAATGCAATCAGTCTGCGTTCAGACAAGCCAGTGTCTATGCCGCATGTGGAAATTCCGCTGGGCGAGGTTGCTGTAGATTTTGCTCAAAGAGTTTCAGAATCCATACGCAAAGAACTCATCATCAGAAAAGGTGATAAATATTATGTGCGTTGGATTTTAAATCCTGAAGATACCAAATGGACCCAAGAAATTTTAAATCATTTTGAAAAAAAAGGTATCAAGCTGACAGTTCAGCATTATTTTATCGGTTATCAGACCGCGTCCCGCAGTTATCTGGTCGAAGACCCCCAAAAGAAAATTCAATTTTCAGTAAAATCATCCACCAATAAAACCGGTGGAGGTTGGGTAGATAAAAAGCAAACCGCAGGCGAGGCCCATGACGGCCGTTTGAATGCCGATTTGCTAGACGGTTTACAAAAAGTAAAAGGCTTTGAAAACTTTATGGTGATGGATGAGCCAGGGGCTTTTAAAATTCCAGCCATTGATGAAGCCATGGTTATTCGTGATCTAAGTATTTTAGATAAGAAAAAAGGTTATAGTTATATTCCAGGATTTTCAGTTTTACATCAAGAGGCTGGTGCAAAGATAGCCGCAAAAAATGGTTCCCAAGATCCCTATTTATTTTGGACAGAACATTATATCGAACCCGTAGCCCGAGCCCTAGCTGAATTTGCAGCGAGAACAGGAATGCAATTTGATTCCCCCCATTCCCAAAATTTCCTAGTGGAACTAGACGAAAACAGAAAGCCCACAGGCAAAATAGTAATCAGAGACCTAACAGATTTATATATTAATAAAATAGTTTTAAAAGAAATCAGCCCCCTAGCAGAAAAACACATCGCCGAATATTCACAAAAGAAAAACTTAATAAACTACTACGCAGTAGGTTTCGGTCCATTACACGGAAACAAAATGCCCAATTGGATCACCATGGATAAATACCACAAATGGAATAACGTCTTTTTCAAAGAATTCGAAAAAAACTTTTCAAAATATACAAACTTACCAATAGAAAAATTTAAACTATTAGAAGGCGAAAGAAAGCTAGGATATTTCAAAAATCAATATATCATAGATAACGTCGATTCCACAAAATCCTACTGGAAACAATTACCATCACTTAAAACCGGAGTAGGCGGAAAAACCTGCTCAGCAGTCTTTTTATAAAAGTATCTCTGTCAGCGCAGAATCCCCAAACGTCTTTTCTAACAAACATAAAATAAAGATATTTAAAGTTGATCTCCACAGCAGCCTCCAGCGAAAGCGAAGAGGCGTCGGCGAGGACTTCAACTTTAAATATCTTTATTTTATGTTTGTTAGAAACCCCAGAGCCAGTTCCTGCGTTGACAGAAATACTTTTATAAAAAGACTTTTAGTTTTCCTTAGAAAAGCTTATGGGTGCTCTAAGAATTATTTATTGGTGTTTTGGCAATCTGCTGTGTAATTTGATCTAATGGAACTTTTGTTATTTTCTTTTTATTCTTTTTCTAGTCTGACCACCCGTTAGGGGATTATTTTTCTTTTGTCCTTATTATTCTTAGGACACATTCAATATTTGAATTCGAAATTATAGGGTAGCTAAGGTCATTGTTTTTATGGCTTTAGGTTTGTTCGGCATTTGATTTTGATTAAATCGATGTCGTTGTGATTTTTTTATTTTTTAAATTTAGAGGTATTATTATGTCTTCCTTGGAAAAAGGACAGCAAGGGCTTGGTCGTGCCCAAAATGACCATAGGGATTTGAATCATGAACTTTCTTATTTTCATTTGGATGAAGATATTGGGGCTGGTTTGCCATTGTGGTTGCCTGCGGGTGTTGTGGTTCGGGATGAATTAGAAAAGCTTATGAGAGAGCTTGAGTTTTTAGACGGCTATCAAAGAGTTGTTAGTCCTCATATTGCTAAAGAAGATCTGTATTTGAAATCTGGGCATTTGCCTTACTATGCAGAAGATATGTATCCGGCTATGGATTTGGACAGTGTGAAATATCGTTTAAGGCCAATGTGTTGTCCTCACCATCATAAAATATATTCTTCTAAATTGCGCAGCTATCGGGATTTGCCTTTGCGATTGGCTGAGTATGGTCAGGTGTATCGTTACGAAGGGTCGGGGGCTTTGTCAGGACTGATGCGTGTGCGGGGAATGTGCCAGAATGACGCCCATATTTATGTGAGTAAAGCCGATGTTAAAAAAGAAATTTTGAAAGTTTTAGAACTGTATCAACAGGCCTATGGGTTTTTAGGAATTAAAAAATATAGAGTCCGACTTTCTAAGGCAGATCATTCCGAAGAGGGGAAAAGTAAATATGTGTCCGTTCTTGATAAATGGGAATGGGCCGAGGGAGTGCTCAGGGAAATTCTAAATGAGTTGGGTTGGGAGTACGAAGAAGCCGTCGGCGAGGCCGCTTTCTATGGACCTAAAATTGATATACAGATGGTGTCTGCTCTCGGTAAGGAAGATAGTGCCTCCACTGTACAACTTGATTTTATGAGTGCAGAAAGATTCGATCTGAATTTTATTAACGAGCAGGGCGAAAAAGAAAGACCTTTTATTATTCATCGTGCTCCTCTTGGGGCTCATGAACGGATGGTGGCTTTTTTGTTGGAACACTATCAAGGGGCTTTGCCATTGTGGTTGTCTCCTGAGCAAGTTGTCGTGTTGCCAATTGCCGATAGGCATTTGGACTATGCTCAAGAAGTTCGAGCTGCGTTACATAAGTCTTTTGTGCGAGTGAGGGTTGATGAACGAGTGGAATCTTTGCGGAGAAAGCTTGCCGAAGCTTGGCAACAGAAAGCCTATTATGTTCTTGTGGTCGGTGACAATGAAGTAGAGTCAAGGTCCTTTAAAGTCCAAAGTCGATCTAAGGAACAGGCAGAGTCTTTGTCTCTAGAGGCTTTTGTAGAAAAGATTCAGAGAGAGATTTCACAAAGGTCTTTGAAATAGTCGCAAACGTTTTTTAGCAGATAAGGTTATTTATTAAAGAGTATAGGAATTAAAAGTAAGAATAGAAACAATGTCCTTAGGGTCCTTGTTTCTATTTTTTTATTTTCCTTTAGGTAAATCACAGCCACGTAAACTCAGATCAATTTCAAAGTTGTTATCTAAGCAAGAGTAAATTGTATAGGTCTGATAAGCATAGCTTGCGTTAGGAACAGACACTGGAGCTTGGTCTTCGTGTATTTCACAAGGATTGTTCATTCCACAAGTGATGCCGCCATCGGTGCCTGTGCTATTGATTCCGATGATGGTTCGCGTGCCTTCTCTGATGACCGGAGAACCCGAGGTGCCGCTGATCGTGTTGCAGCCTTCGCTGGAATATCTAAAGGCGTCTTTGAAAGTCCACACGTCCTCTTTAATTTTGGGAATGAACTCGTCAATATAACAAGCATACCCACGTCTCCAATAGCCAGAGACAATTTCTATAGCTTCGCTAACATAGGGTCTGTTTTTATCAACATTAAAGGGAGTGACCCCGTAATCATCAAAGATCTGCTTGTAGGTTAAGTCCATACGATAGAGTGCAATGTCGGTGTCAGTCATTGTTGCATACACTAGTTCAGAGGAGAAAGTTTCTCCGACAAAAACGCCTCTTTCGCTAAATAGACGGATGCTCATTTTTGCTTTTGTTTTTTGACGGACTTCATTAGCTTCAAGTTTGCGGCCCATTAAGCAATGACCGTTGGTTAATACATAGGCCAATTGATCATCATCCATGCCTTCAAATTTTACGATGCTTCCAGAACAACCAGACAGGGCAACAATTCCTTCAAAATTATAATCAGTAGCACCACGGCCTGCGGATTGAAGAGAAATGATTAAAACGGTGAGGAAGGGAATCAAAGTTTTCAAGAAAGCCTCCGGATTTCCTCTTTAAACACTCTTGGGCTGGAATACTCAACTGCAAAGCTAATAAAGCCTTAAACTTCTAAAAAGGAATGGTTATTTCTGTAAAATTTGCTTTGGTTAATGCGCAATATCATCCTTCTATTGATATTTGTTTAGAGAGCTAAAAACAAGTGACAGCCCAAAGTCTAGTGGTGATCATAAATGATATCAGGAGTCTCGTTTATGAATTATTCATTGGCAGCAGTGCTATTGGTAGGTTTGGTTGTTCCCTCTTCAACTTTTGCAAAAGTTAAAAGTTTTTCTCCGCTGGGTGATCAAGAAAGCATCAATCAGGTTCGAATAGAGTTTCCTTCTGCACAAGTTGGCTTTGGAGATTTAAACGCCAAAGCTCCTGCGACGAGCACTTGTTTTGAATCCTTCAAAGGACAGGGGCGATGGCTGAGCACTCAGGAATGGGTTTTTGATTTCAACGCTTTTTTACCTAAAGGCATTGATTGCGAAGTTAAAGTTTCAACTGAGAGCTTTAAGTTTAGCACCGGTGAGCCTGATATAAATATTGTCGCAAGTTATTCGGATCAAGTGACTTCTGATCAGCATTTTATTCTAGAATTTCCTCAAAGTATCTCTGCTAAAAAACTTCAAGAGGCTAGCTATGTTGTCATTGCTGGTTTAGGGGATCGAATTCCCGTAGAGATTTTTTCTGAAAAAGAATCTAAAGAGTTCTTTAAAAAATTAAAAAGAAATGATCAAGCTCAAGAGGGCTATGTAAAGCTATTCGCCAAGGCTCAAAGACCTTTGCCCTTAGGAGTAAAAGGAACCTTTGTTGTTCCAAAGGGGTTAGAATATAGCAAAGGCAAAGCTTTACAAAAAGATTCGGTATACGAATTCCAAGTCCAAGGGGTTTTCGCTGTTGAGATGACTTGTGATCATCACTCTGACTATCAAACGAACTGTATGCCTTTGGGCAGTATCTCTTTAAATTTTAATCGAGACATCGACAGCGAATATGCGGGGGAAATTTATCTAGAGTCGCCAAAGGGGCTTAAGATTTTTTCGACTCAAAAAAAATCCATAGATTCTAAAAACAAAATATCCAATCCGGTTTTTGACGGACCTTTTGAACCTCTGGAGAGCTATAAAGTTATTGTGCCTTCAAAAATTAAAAGTACAGAGGGCGATGTTTTAGAAAAAGTTTCTCTTGTTGTTAAAACGGCGGAGATGCCTCCTTTGTTAAAATTTGATTCTGGATTCGGTATTTATGAAGCCGATGGGAATGTCGCTATTCCTTTGAATGTTAGAAATGTTGAATTGGCATTGCCGACTTCAGTGTATGGAGTGAAAGAAAGACTGGATGTCTCGAAGCTTCCTCAGATGTTTAAGTATATTGGGTCTAATGGTTCCCAATACAATATTCCTGAAGATGAAGAATTGAAAAAATGGGGTGTTTCCTCTGAAGAGCTACAAATCGAAAGAAAAAAAGCCGACAAAGCCATCGAAGTTGTAGGAATTCCTGTTGATAAAAAAGGTTTTTATTTAATCAAAGTTAAAAGCTCTAAGTTAAACAGCTATTATTCGGCGAAAAATGAAAATAGCGAATCAACTCCTTTATATTCTTTGAGTAAAAAAGATGCCACAGAGTGGACGATGGCGTTGGTGACAAACTTAGCTGCCCATGTAAAGGAAAGTCGCGAAGAGTTTGTTGTCTGGGTCACAGAGCTTAAAACAGCAACGCCTGTTTTAGGGGCCGATGTAAAGATCTTTGATGATAATGGGAAACTGTATGCGGCTGCGAAGACGGACAAGCAAGGCTTCGCTATTATTAAAAAGTCTTCGTTAAATCCTGATTTGCAAAAAAATGTCAGTGGTAATGGCTCTGGTATTTTTGTCGTAGCGCAAACGGCAGATGATTTTACACTGACCTCAAACTATTGGAATCGCGGAATTGAGCCTTGGAGATTTGGTTCGAGCAGCTATAGTGAATCCAGTGGATCTATTATTCATCCTATCTTAGATAGAACTTTATTAAAAGAAAATGAAGTTTTATCGGGGAAAATAATCAGCCGTTATTTTAATGATAAAGGTCTTTTGATTTTTGAAAAAACAGAATATCCAAAAACCTTGGTGATGAATCATATTTCTGGTCTGCAAAAATTTGAAATTCCCTTGGTATGGAATAAACAAAATGGTTCTTCTGTATTTTCA
>JBHIVS010000160.1:0-5980 GCA_041987885.1 Pseudobdellovibrionaceae bacterium
TGCCAAGCAGTAGAGCTTATTTTTGATTTAGAGCAAGAATTCTAAAAAAAGAGCCAAAAGGTCATGGGGTTTGGACTTGGTCTGATGTGAGAAAATCACAACTTGATGGCAAAGGTCCTAATCCGGAACTTGAGAATTTTAGTATTTGTGTGTGGGGGACGAAAAAGACTATCATTTTAGTGGTTTATCCAGACAAGGAGTCGGAATATGAAGTCACCACGTGATGTCGTAATCGTTGAAGGTGTACGTACACCCTTTGCAAAATCAGGGACGAAGCTTAAAGATATGCATCCAGCTGATTTGGGAAAAGTTGCTTTAAAGCAGTTAATTGCTCAAACAAATTTAGATGTAAATAGTGTCGATGAAGTGATCATCGGTAACACAGGAAATCCAGCTGATGCCGTGAATATTTCGCGCGTTGTTGCTTTGAATGCTGGTATTCCAATGAAGACTTCCGCATACACGGTTCACAGAAACTGTGCTTCTGCTTTGGAGTCTATTTCAAATGGTTTTGAAAAAATTCGCTCTGGAACAATGGATGTGGTTTTAGCTGGTGGTACAGAGACAATGTCTCAGATTCCAATTTTACAACCCCGTCGTTTCCAAGATATTTACAATAATCTTTTTGCAGCTAAAGGACCAAAGCAAGCATTGCCTTTGCTGTGGTCACTTTTTAAAGCGGACGTAAAGCAAATCAAAGCGATGCTTGCTGGAAATATGAAAGATGAATATTTCCCAATCATCGGAGTGATGCAAGGTCTTACAGATCCTTTTGTTGGAATCAACATGGGACAAACTGCAGAGATCTTAGCAAAAGAGTGGGGTTTGACTCGTGAGATGCAAGATAAGTTTGCTCTCCGCTCCCATCACTTAGCAGCGGCTGCGATGAAAGACGGGCGTTTTGCTCAAGAAATCACTCCTGTGTATTTACCTCCTAAATTTGCAGAAGTTATTTCTGAAGATATCGGACCCCGTGCAAATCAAACGATGGAAGCTTTGGCGAAATTAAAACCTTTCTTTGATAAAGCTACGGGAACTATCACTGCGGGGAATTCTTGTCCGATCACAGACGGTGCCGCGATGGTTTTATTGATGTCGCGTGAAAAAGCAGAAGCTCAAGGTTACAAGCCTTTGGCAACAATTCGTTCTTACGGTTTTGCTGGTTTAGAGCCAGAACGCATGGGATTAGGTCCTGTGTATTCAACTCCGGTTGCATTGAAACGTGCGGGCTTATCAATGAAAGATATTGGGCTTGTTGAGTTGAATGAAGCATTTGCAGCTCAAGTTATGGCCTGTCAAAAAGCTTTTGATTCAGATAAATTTGGTCAGGAAAAATTAGGTCTTTCGGCAAAGGTTGGCGAAATCCGTGATGACATCATGAATGTTAACGGAGGCGCAATCGCTCTTGGACATCCAGTGGGCGCAACGGGAACTCGTATTGTGCTTACTTTGGCAAAAGAAATGAAACGTAGAAACACTCAATTCGGTCTTGCAACTCTTTGCATTGGCGGTGGTCAAGGCGGAGCTATGATCATCGAAAATGAAGGTTAAGAGCGGAACGTAACAATTTACAGGGGTTTTTTAAATGTCTATGCAAGAAAGTATTAAAATAGTTCCAAACGGCGCAATCGCCGTTGTTGAGTTGGATCTTGTTGGCGAAAAAGTTAACAAGTTTTCCACACCTGTGATGATGAGACTTAAGGAAGTTCTTGAGGAGCTTGCAAAGTCTTCATATAAGGCAGTTATTTTTAAATCCAACAAACCGAAGATCTTTATCGCGGGTGCGGATATCGAAGAAATTCAAAAAATGACCAAACCTGAAGAATATGAAACTGCTGTTAAAGCAGGGCAAGATGTTATCAGTATGGTTGAAGATTTACCAATGGTCACAATTGCTTCTGTGAACGGCGCATGTATGGGGGGTGGTACGGAATTCATCCTTGCTTGTGATTATAGAATTTCATCAGATGATAAATCTACACGCATCGGTCTTCCTGAAATTCAATTAGGAATTTTACCAGGATTTGGCGGTTGTATCCGATTGCCAAGAGTGGTGGGGTTGCAAGCTTCTTTGGATATTATTTTAGCAGGTAAAGCTGTTAACTCTAAAAAAGCACAAAAAATTGGTTTAGTTGATAAAGTAGTTCATCCGAATTTATTAGATGGCTTCACTTTAAATTGGGCCCAAGAGATTATTGCGGCGGGTGCTCAAAAACGTCGTAAAACTTATAAGCCTCAAGGTGCTATGAATGTGTTTCTAGAGAGTGCGTTAGGTAGGGGCATTGTTTTCAAAAAAGCTCGTGAGGGTGTTATGAAGGCAACGAAAGGTCACTATCCAGCTCCTTTAGAAGCATTGAGCGTGATTCAACGTACTTATGGTATGAGTGATCGCGAAGGTGCTTTGAAAATTGAAAGAGAAGGTTTCTGTAAACTAGGACCGACTGAAATTTCAAAAAACTTAATCCACGTTTTCTATTTAACTGAAATGGTTAAAAAACAAAACGGTGTTCCAGGTGTACAAGTGACTCCTCGTAATGTGGAAGCCATGGGTATTCTTGGGGCAGGGACCATGGGTGGTGGTATCGCCTATGTTGCGGCTGATAAAGGCATTCAGGTACGCATGAAGGATTTAAATCCTGATGCACTTGGAAAAGGTTTGAAGCATGCAAGTGATCTTTGGATGAAGCTTGTGAAGCGCAAAAGCATTGATCAGTATCAATATAAGCAAAAAATGGATGCGGTCTCTGTAACGACTGATTACTCAGGATTTAAAGCTTTGGACGTTGTTGTTGAAGCCATCGTGGAAGATATGGGTATCAAGCAAAAAGTTATCGGAGAAACTGCAGGCTATATGCGTCCTGATGCTATCATTGCGACAAATACGTCTTCGCTGTCAGTGACAGAAATGTCTAAAGGACATCCACGCCCAGAGTATTTTGCGGGTATGCACTTTTTCAATCCGGTAAATAAGATGCCTCTTGTTGAAGTTATTCGTGGTGAAAAAACTTCGGATGAGACAATCGCAACGATTTATGAATTGTCTAAAAAAATGGGTAAAATGCCAGTTGTTGTTAAGGATGGCCCAGGATTTTTGGTAAATCGTTTGTTATTGCCTTATATGGGTGAAGCTGCGTTCTTACTTCAAGAAGGTATGAATATAGAAACGGTTGATAAAGCCTATGTTCGTGAATTCGGTATGCCAATGGGTCCATTTGAGTTGATGGATGAAGTTGGTTTGGATGTTTGTTTGAAGGTTCTTAAAATCTTCCAAAAAGCCTTTGGAGCTCGTATTGAGTTAGCTGCTTGTATGGAGGCCCTTGGAAATTCCGGCCGCCTAGGTCGCAAGAATGGCAAAGGTTTTTATACTTATTCAGAAGACGGAAAACGTGGTGCTGTTGACCAAACTGTGTATGCAGCTTTGGGTCTTGGGGCTCCAACGAATCCGTATGACTCTAAAGAGTGTATTGAGCGTGGCGTGTTTGCGATGATCAATGAGTGCTCTCGTGCACTAGCTGATGATAAAATCGTAGAGACTCCGCACGAAGTAGATTTGGCGATGATTATGGGAACGGGTTTCCCTCCATTTAAAGGTGGTTTGTTGAAATACGCTGACAGCATTGGTAGTCAATACGTTGCAGATCAATTGGCAGAGTATGCAAATAAACGCAAAGCCTTCCGCTTAAAACCGGCAGAGGCGTTAGATAAAATGGCAAAAACAAACGCCAAGTTTTACTAAACGGAAAAAAAGGCTGATCGAAGGGTCAGCCTTTTTGTTTTTTAGAGATGGCATTTTCTGTCTTAAAACCCTCTTTAGGTTTTATCATAGACTCTCTAATTTCATGAGATCTGCTGGAAGAATTATTTAGTTTTTAAAAGCTCCATTGTATCTTGAATCCATTTTAAATGAGGAAAAATAGACTCGTAGTGGAACTCTCCTTCGCAATCAGGGTTTAAAACATATTTTGAAATTCCGATTTGAATATATTTATTATCTGAAGTCTCGATAAATGCCGGCCCACCTGAATCTCCAAAGCAAGAATGAGATTTGCTTTTTTCGTTAAAAACTAATGAGTATGTAGTTCTTGTTTCTAAACTGACATCGCCGATAATAAGATGATCGTTTAAAGTTTTATTTCTACGAAATCCATTGATGACGGGGTCTTTTTCCGTAAGTCCATAGCCCGCAATAATAATTTTTTGGACGTTCATTTTTTCTAGAGAATCAACAAGTGTCACTGGTATTATGTTTTCTGGAAGATCTTTTTTCAAAAGTGCGATGGCGATATCGTGAGTATGAATGTCATACTTTTTATGGGTTTTATAGTCTTCAACAGGGATTGTGATATTGGGTCTATTTTCGTTTTGAATAATGATTTTAGATTTAAATGTATTTTCTGTAAAACAATGGGCTGCCGTTAAAATCAATCTTTTCCCAATAGCTGTGGCGGTGCAGTTATAGTCAACTTCAGTGTCATATTCTTTTTGAGTAATTTGTAAGGTGAGAACGGATTTATGAAGAGGATGTTTTTCTTCTAAGATCTGACCGTCTATGATCGCATTGGTCGAGGGGGTAATTTCTTTGAGGGAGCTTTTTGATAAGTCTCCGTTACAGCCGATGGAAGCTGAGCTTATAGAGGCTATTAAAAACGAATAGATATATTTTCTCATTCAATCTCCATCAGAGTGGAAGTTAATATATATGGGTATAGCTAGAATTCCGAAGTTCGAAGTTGAATCTTGATTTTTTTTAATAAACAGAAGGTAAAAAAGTAAGGACTATCAAAAAAGTAGACAGTTTTAAGGGGGCTTTTTAGAGAGAGTTCATAGATGCAGTGCAGAGCAATTCCTGCTTTTCCTCTCTGATTATATTAGCTAGACTTAGGTATTAATAATCATCATTTCTTGGGTCCATGGTTGGACGAAGGGAATTTAAGTATGGGCAGCGTAGTTTCTTTTATTAATCAAAAAGGTGGGGTTGCAAAAACAACCACTGCTATCAACGTAGCATCTCAATGGGCCAAAGAAGGCAAAAAAGTTCTATTGATCGATCTTGATCCTCAAGCCTCTGCAACTCGCGCTGTATTCGGCGATGAAGATTTTGAAGACACAGTTTATGATGTCTTAACGGGCGAAGTGGAAGCACAGGAAGCCGTTGTTCATTCGCCGTCGTTTGGGTTTGATGTGATCCCATCAGAAATCATGTTAAGTGGAATTGAAATTATCCTAGCTTCTAAATTTGGCAGAGAAAGCATTTTGAAAAGATCCCTAGGAGAAATTAAGGAAGAGTACGACATTATCGTTATTGATTGTTCTCCTTCATTGGGTTTATTGACTGTGAATGCATTGATCGCTTCTAAAGATATCGTGATTCCAATCTGCCCAGAGTATTTTTCTTTAAAAGGTATAGATCTGATTTTAGAGACCTTAAAAAATATCCAAGTTGGATTAGGTCATAAAATCAATGTGCGTGGGATTATTATTTCAAAATACCGTAATCGTCGTATCGTAGAAAAAGTCATCAGCGATCTTCGCGAAAACTATCCAATTCCGGTGTTTAATAATTTTATTCCGGAATCAATTGCTGTTGAAGAAGCCCACCATAAGCATATGCCACTTCATCAGTTCTCTCCTAAAAATCCAGCTGGGTTAGCGTTGGCAAATCTGGCTCAGGAAATGTGGAATTGAAAAAACACAACCCTTTGTTCCTAGACTCAACTCAGCCCGTTGGTGATAAATTTATCACCAACGTAGAGCTATTAGGCGTTCAATTAGGGCAAGGGGAGTCTTTATATCTAGAGGTCACAGACAGCTTTGGGTTGATGCAAAAGTTTGCCCTGAAGCAATTAGCGACGAAAAAGTCAGTACGTTACTGTGCAGAGCTGTGGCTGAATCAGGACGAAAATATTCAGTATCGATTTATTCTGGTGTCCGGTGGGACTGAGCTTAAGTCATCGGTTTTTAAAAAAGCCGATGCGGGTCA
>JBHIVS010000161.1:0-5954 GCA_041987885.1 Pseudobdellovibrionaceae bacterium
TTGTCTTTGGCGTATTGAATATCACTACGACTTTTTTCACGTATATTTTCGATACGTGCGGCAGAGTCACTTTCCAGACGGCCTATTTTTTCCGAGGCATTCTTCTTGGTATTGGCAACGCGCTCTTCACCTTTTGCTCTAGTTTCTGTCAGTCGAGCATCCTGTTCTTGGCGAAGTTGTTCGTTCTTTTTATTGTAATTTTGGTATTTAGCTTCGCGATCTTCAGTGGCATTGGCAGCGTATTCTTGCTGTTTTTTACGAATATGATTTACAGCAGCTTGGCCTTGCTCTTCGAGCTCGGATCTTTTTTCTTGATAATGATCTTTAAGGCCGTTGAGTTCAGCTTCATTTTCCTGAACTATTTTTTTCTTACGACGTCCATGCTCGCTTTGTAAATCAGCAAGCTCCATTTGCATAGATTTTCGAACAGAATTATCAATCCCTTGGGCCATGGATTTATTGTATCAAATTGGGATTCAGAAATCTTTTGAAGCTCTTTTACTCTGCGGGAATCTGGGCTTTAGGATTGGGGCAAAGGCTTGCGAACTGATCAGTTCGACCTTTGCACATCCACGTGTCGATATATTCAACCTTTTCGTCGGCTCCTACTAAATAGTAACCTCGATACTGAATGGGATCTAGAGTGCTTTCAACCAGACGATAGTCTAGAGGAGCTGAAGCTGGATCGCGACTGTTAGGGGCTGATGGTAATTCAGAGGAAGAAGCTCCCTGTGAAGGAGGTGTCTGAGTATTTGCAGGTGCTTTAGAAATCCTTAATAAAAATACTCTGTACTCCGCTTTTGCAGAGGAACATAAGGTAAAAGTAATTAATAAGAACCCCATGAGCTTTCTCATAGGATACTTTTCGGATTATTTTTGTAAATCCTAAGTTCAAAGTATTCTAATCAACCATGTGCTTTCTAGTGAGAAAGTTCGTGGTTGGCGCGTACTGTGTTTTCGACGATATGGAAATAGGCTCTGACCAGAGATTCGTAGGTTTCTTTGTCAAGAGACTGTAAATAAGCCATTTTTTCAAAATAGCCTTTTTTAGCAATCAGTTGAGTCATAATTTCCTGCACAGCCTTCATTTTTTCAGCTGTGTAGTATTCTTCACTTTCAAGGTCTTCTTTGAAGACTTTGGCAATTGTATCATTGTCAAACAAGACATGAACGCCTCTAGCGGATTGAGATAGAAGGGCTTCCATTCTCTCTAAGTTCGTTTCCTCGATGTTGCTCAAAGTGAACTCCCTGATAGATGTGTATCTTGATGTTGAATAAAGAAGGGACAGCTTGCAAGACCAAAAATGATATAATGACATTGTTCGTCGTGATATCTGATTTTATCTTGTTGGACCTTCACAAAATCTTGATAATAAAGAGAGGTTAATCATGAAGGAACAAATGGCAAAAACAATCGCTAAAAAAACTGTTAAGAAAACAAAGGCAACGAGTTCAAAGAAAAAGAATTCTAAGGCGAACCTCAAAGGTGTCGCATCCCGCAGAAATTCTGATTCTAAACTTATTGCAGTTGATGAAGCCGCTGGATTAATCTTTGAAAGCGAAGAAGCGATGTATGGTTACTTCCAAACCGCCATTGATAAACTTGAGTCTGAATATTCTGAATTAAGAACAGATGAAGATTTTACGGACGAAGAACAGATTGAGAAAGAACACTACTTAGAAGTCACTCTGGATGAACCTGATGAAATTTGGATGGATGAAAAAACTTCCACTGAGTTTCCGATTTTTCATTTTATCAAAGAAATTGTCGAAGGCTTAGAATCGTTCCGCTATGTGGCCTCTACATATATGACTAAAGAAGACGAGCTGCCTTCGTTTGTATTCTTACATTTTCCGTCAAAAGACAGTCGCGTATGGTTGAAGTTCCAAAAAGGCGACAAGGTTTATGATCATAATTTTGAAGAAGTGTTTGAGGGATCTGTCGAAGGCGACTCTATGGGGGAAGGTGATCCTCTTGCTGTAGGTTTGTTTCAAGCTATGATGAAGGTCCGTGGAGACAAAGACATTCCTCAAGATAAATTTCAAGAATTCGCAGAACTTAGAGAAGATACAATCGAAGGTGCTGATGAAATTTGGAGAAAAGTAGATACTGAAGGAAATGTATTAGTAAGCTTTATCAGAGAATTTCCCGATCATGAGTCTGGTGAAGTGACTTATATTGCAGTTACTCAGGAAGATGAAACTAGCAATGTCCATTCATTGTTGTTCTCATTCCCGACGACGGATGAAACTTTGGTAGATCGTTATCGCCAAGGTGAAAATCTTCAAGCCGAAGAAATCAGCCAAGAGTCTTCGCACTAAAAACAAAAAGCAGTGGCTCTTGTTGCTAATTGGGCCGCTGTTTCTGTTTGATAACTAATGAATGGATGCAGTGTCTGCAACAAAGCAGGGCGTGTAGATCCATTCGGATCTTTAGAGTAATCCGCAGGTGTTAAAGCAAAAGGTGGAATTAGCATATCTAACTGGCTGCCTGAAAGACTGTGAGTGATATTAACTCCTTCATACTCACCAATAGCATCGTTAAGATAAGTTACTAGAGTTAACTTAGACAGGACATCAACCACCGTCATATTGTAGCTAGAGGCTACAGAAGCTAAAAAAGTATAGGTAAGGGCTGTTTGCCAGTTCCCTACGTATCCGATTCCATCAAGCATGGGTTTAAAGCTAACTGCTGTTTGATTTGTTTTTGTATTTGAACTTGTGACTTTCCATTTGCTTATAGTTAGTGAACCACCGCTTGCGCTTAGGAAAGTTGAAGGAACTGATGTCAGGCGAAATTGAGTATAATTTAAATCAATATTTCCTGTGGCAGCATCGCGGAAAACTTTTTGTTTTGCAGAAATGTAAGTCGAAGTTCCTAAGTTACAAAGTAATGATTTACTTTGTACTGCTTGAGAACTCACATCCGTGCTGCCGGATTGAGGATTGTTGGCACAGGCAGAAAGAAAAACAACGAAGCCTAAAGATAAAATTTTGTGAGTAAGGTTTTGCATTTGACTATCCCCCGATAAATCTCTGCGAATATACTCTTACAAACATGCAATTTAGAAGCCATATCTCACTCTGAAATAGAGAATTTAGTTGAGTCTTTTCAGTAGTTTAAAGCTAAAAACAATCTCAAATTAGTGCGTTCTCAGTTTGATATGTCTAAGCATTAGCAAGGTGTCTATGCTGCGATTGACAGTCGACTCGAAGAAGCGAATTTTAAAACATACAAAAAATGAAGATATCCCAGTGAAGTACTGTATGAACTAGTTCAAATCTTCGGGTTCTTTTTGATCTCGATGGAAAAGTGGCCCAAAAATATACTCTTCTCCTCGAGTCCACCATTTGCCGTTTTTGGAAAATAAGTCTGAAGTTGAAATTAAATTGAGCTGTCTTTTTACAAAGCGCAGATGTCGGGGAATTTCTTGGTTGAAGGGATCTTTTTTAATTAACTCATACACATGAGGCGAACCTTCTAATAAACGAATTGCAAAGTTTTGAAGCCATAGATTGTCTTCAAACTTTTCGGTTGCGGCGAACCACAATTGCCAGTCCAAGCGAGGCATCGACGGAATACTGATTTTAGGTGCCGATGTTTCACTTTGAGGTTTGTAGTCAAATTCGTAGTCCAACCATTGCTTTTGATCATTGCTTCCTTGTAAAACCACTTCGTAACGAGTGGTGGTCATTAAACCAAATAGCCCATAGGCGCTGGTGATTCTAAAAGGGGCTAGGGCTCTCATAAGTGGTAGCAAAAAATTAACGTTATTAAATTTTTCGTTAAAAGATTTTACGATCCAGAATAAATTAGGTGGAATTAAAATAATAGCCGCCGTTAGGGACTGAGTAGCGGAAGCTCCTTCATTGAGAGTGAGCTTAAAGTCAGATAGAGGTAAAACACTGTCTGGCAGTCCTAAAAATGCTAATGCAATGGTTAGAATATTAAAAAAACCAAAATTACCTGTAAGTAAAATTAATATTTGAAAAATGATAATAGTGATTGCCGCTGGAACTCTGAGCGGATTGTCAAAAATAAGCAAAAGTGGACAGGCAAGCTCCATCAATAAAACAACGAAAGTCATAAGCTTAAGAACGGATGGCGGTAATTGAGCTGCAACCAGCGAGAGTTTATTGGGGAGAGGTTGAGTCCAAAAGTGATATTGCAAAGCTCGAAGGCTACGCCACAGAGGATCTTTTAAAGAGAATTTTACGATTCCAGAGAGAAAAACAACTTTAAATAAAATCAAGATAGCAAGTCCGTATAAAACGGGATGGAGTGCATAAGCCTGCCAAGGGTAAAGCTCTAGATTAAAAGGAGCAAAAAAGATCGCTAAAAAGCCAAGCTCTAGCAATAAATTATCCCACTGGTAGTTCATGAAAATCTGTCCAGCAGAAACTATGGATAGGTAGAGAGCAAAACAGAGTAAAAACATCCAGCTTTGAGCAAAACCAAAAAATGCTAAGCTGGCAGTGATCATTCCAAACAGACAAGAAAACTTTAATGTAAAATCCGAAGCGTTTATCCAAAACAAAGAGGGAACATGAAAATATTTTTCAGATTTCATATTCATCTTTAAAAGGCCTAAAAGATGTTGAATGGATAAAATTCCATCTCGTCCATAAAGGCCAAGAATTTGAGAACTCATCGATAGAAAGGCAAAGAAATAACAAAGAGCAAGGCCCTTGGTTAAAACCCAACTAGCTACTAAAAAGTTTTCCGTAATCATCGTGTTTAAGCCTCACCAATTTCGGCCCAAGTGATTCCGTCACCGCCACCTTCAGGGGCGCCAGCTTTCCATTTTTTGACATATACAGAGCGGCTGAGGTAAGTACGTACGGCTTTTTTCAGGGCCTCTGTACCGTGACCATGAATAATTTTAATACGGTCTTCTCTGTTTTGAGCTGCTTTGTCTAAGGCAATTTCTAATTCTTGTAGGGCTTCTTCGACAGTTTTTCCTCTTAGATCTAAAGTTTTATCATCATCGGCCAATGCCACGGTAATATTGCTAGAGCTTCTTATTAGTCTAGACGTTGGATTCTGAGGTTGTCCTGCCATGCGCAATGCCGACCAAGGAATTTGTAAGCGAACAGATCCAGATAGAATTAAAACTTCTCCTTTGGAGTTCGGAGAACTCTGGACGATTCCATCTTGATTTAGCGAGGACACAAATACTTTTGAACCTGCTGGGAATTTTTTTGCAAATTCCTCTGCATTTTGAGGAGCCCCAGCTTGGGTAATAGGTTTTGCTTTTACGATTTCAGGTAATTCATGTTTGATTTTTTGTAAAGCAGTGTGACGTTCAAAGGTTTCTTTGGCTTTCGCTGCGGAAATTGCTTCTTCGACTTTTCGTTCGGCTTTATTTAGAGTTCTCTGAAGCCATTGGTCTTTGTCGCGATTAAATTGGTCAACCATGCCTTCATATTTACTTTTCATTTCAGTGGCTTTGCGAGTTTCTTTTTTTAGATGCTCTTGCAAGATAGCAATATCAGCTTTGAGGCGTTCGATTTGTTCTAAGCCTTCTAGGCGAGCTCTTGTTGCCGGAGCCAAAACTTCCAAAGCACGTTCCACGATAGATGATGTTACGCCCACGCGTTTGGCCGTTTGAATAGCCATTGAATCCCCAGGAATACCAGCAATAAACTGGTAGGTCGGTTTTCCTGTATGGGGGTTGTATTCCATGCTTCCGTTTAAAACTTGGCTATCTTCTTCCCAGCCAGATTTTAAAGGGCCTAAGTGAGACGTAATAACTGCAAAAACATCATTGCTAGAAAATTTTTCGATAAAGGCACGAGCCAAAGCACTGCCTTCTTCGGGATCTGTAGATCCGCAAATTTCATCGATTAAAATTAAATTTTTGCGAGATTTTAGATGAGACGCATTTTCTAATATTTTTAAATGGGCTGCAAAGGTACTAAGTTCTTCGTCAACGCTTTGAGCATCACCGATT
>JBHIVS010000162.1:0-5894 GCA_041987885.1 Pseudobdellovibrionaceae bacterium
CTCTGACTCTGCGGGGAATTTTTCATTGTTCTCACTTGTTATTGTTTGTATTGATTCTATGTAGATTCACGTTCATGAGAATATCTCAGAGACTCAAAGAAAACAGGGGGAATGAACTGAAACAAAAGAAACGATACAAATGCACGCGAGTGTTATCAAGAAATTGACTGCGGATAACGAAGCCCCGCATCACAAAAACCGCTTGATTTCTGAACGACGTCAAAAATCAATCTAAGTAGGATTTCTCATGTCTAAGCCAATCCAAACAATCACGAACGAACAAGCTTTTTCGCGGGCCTTGCCGAAGTGGCCGCAACTCAAGATCACTGGTGAGTCGGTGACCATTGAGCAGGCGAAGGACATCATCTTCAGAACTGACGGGTTCATTACCTCGTTGAGCGAGTACTCGGGTGGCAACAACCATAGTTGGAATAAGTGGGCTTTTCAGCGACTTCATTACGACGAACTTTTCAAAATGACTGAAATGGCGTATGGCAAAACAGCAACTCCTGGCTTTGTCAAAAAATACTATGAGGTGGTGCACAAAATCTCTGATGATCTTGGCTTTTTGAAGACACATTACATATCAAACGACTGGGCTTCTTGTTCTTTCGTCTTTGGCCCACACGGATGGTGTTCTCCATCCGGTCAAATCTGCTACGTTGACAATGTTGGCAAATGGCCAGATGTAGAGGAAGTTTTCAACGATGTGAAGATGATCGCTGAAGCATTTCCATACCTCAAGATGACTGCCACCCTCATGGACCGTGAACAGAGTGAAGAAGGCACTCATCCAGTGGTCACCTTTGTTGTTCGAGAAGGCCAAGTGTTCATTACGGATGAGCATAATGAACACCATTACGAAGTGCAGGAGCCTGATCGGTCTGACAACGCTATGATGGCTCGCCTCCTAAGCGACAAAGAGCAAGGTCTGCCGAATAAATGGATCTTGGAATTTGGTGAAAGGACGAAGCCAGTAATTCAGGCAGCCGTTCTGAAATTGAGAAAAGATGCCGACGATATGAAGAAGTAATTAGTCGTCAAGCTCTTTCACGGCGCCGCCAGGAAGATCCGGATTGATTTGATTGTCCAGAGAGGATAATCTAACACCATGAAAAAGACGATGCACCAGGGGCTCTTCTGGTGCATCGTCTTGTAAGTTTAAGTCTAAACTTACAGTTATCTCCCGAATAAAAGGCGTGGTGTCTTCCCACGCCTTTTCGTATCTGTGTCTCATCATACGAGCTCTATTCTCTTTGAGAGAAAGCTCTTCACTTTTTGGTATCCGTGAATATCCACTGCACGGTGAAGCAATCTTGACGCCTTTGGGTAGGCTGTTCTTTCTGCAAGAACCATGTCTAAACAAATGCCAATTGCCAAATCATGTGAAATTTCTTCTCTACGAATTTTTGCCAAATCTGTTCTACGCATCAGCAGCCAAGAGACCTTAAACGGCTCCACAAGACGACTGCTGAATTCTTCGTTCAGGTCCATTTTGAATCGTCCTCCAGCTTAAGTTTTGACCTTGTCATTTTATACCTTCGTCCCGAAAATGAGAACTTTTTAACAGTCCTGTTGTGTAATAAAATAGTTACTGCTTGAACTGAAAATTACACACTAATAAGTAACAGGTGCGCTATGCGAAAAGATTTTTCTAAATTACTAACAGAACAGCCTCGTTATGGGAGTGATCGGTCTTTTCGTGAAGCGCGGCACTCTAAAAAATTTAAGTCATTCGAAGAGGGCGGGCGCGAGGGCATGCGCTTTCGGTATAATCCCTACTACGATGAGCGTAAATTTTTCGGCGAGTTCTTAGCACCACTCGAACGATACTTAAAGAAGCAAGCAGGCCGTAAGTGGGATGACGTATACGGCGAAATTCGCAAGAACTTTGACGTACGTAAAGTCACCAATCAGCACATCTTTGAACACATCTACGATTTCATTGAAGTCAAGAATCTGTTCTATGAAGATGGTGTTCTGTACGTTCGGAATGCGGCTCGGCCTTCTGAGCCGCTGTCTGTGGCGTGTCAATGGAAATACGCGCCCGACCTTTACGTTGACCCTAAAGACGGCATCATCAAAGCGACAAAACGCAGACCAAAAGCGGCAGAAGTATACGAGCCCACGTACATCAAGATAAGCCAGTACGAAGACTTGGTGAAAGTCGACGGTAATTGGTTCGTCTTTACTTGGGAACCCTGTGACACTGAACTCCTTTGCGTTCGTACTAAACCGAATGGTGAAAAGGTTTACGCTAAGAGACGTCATGTCGATATGTTCACGGGGCTTGAAGTGTCCTTTGACACAGTGTACGTTCTTAGTCACACTTCCAAGGCTCTTAACGAACTAAAAGGTCTGAACTATTCCGCAGCCAAGCATCGCCCGGGGTTTTACCGTGCAAAGAAGCGCACAGCGTCTTCTAAAGAAATCAAAAAGTTTGTGAAAGATAAAAATGAGCACAGCCAAATTGTTAAGCAGAGATGAGTTTAGAGAACTCGTCTTCGCACGAGATGGTCACAAATGCGTGTTTTGCGGTAAAACCGCTGAGGAAACCCCTGAAGGAAAGCTCGATGCGCATCACATCATCGAGCGACGTCTTTGGGGCGATGGCGGGTATTACGTCGACAATGGAGCAACTGTTTGCGAAGAGCACCATATGCTGTGCGAACAGACAGTTTTGTCCGTTGAAGATGTTCGCGAGGCGGCAAAGATCACGAAGATCATTGTACCCGATCAGTTCTATCCTGAACAGCCGATTGACAAGTGGGGCAACTACATCCTAGAGGACGGTACCCGCACCTGTGGAGAATTGTTCTACGATGAGAGTGTTCAGAAAGTACTCTCAGCCGGTGGTATGCTCGGTCTATTCAAGCCGTATGTGAAATACGGTCGTACTTTTCATTTGCCGTATTCCCCAGGTCTGCATGATGATGACAAAGCGCTGAAGGACTGTTCGCAGTTTGAAGGCAAGCATGTTGTTATCACCTTGAAAATGGATGGCGAGAACACAACTTGCTACAGTGATGGACATATTCACGCTCGTTCAATCGATAGCCGGGGCGGAGAAGATCGTGCATGGGTGAAGAAGTTCTTGACCGAGAACGTGTGCTATAACTTGCCAGCTGGTTGGCGCGTGTGCGGTGAGAATGTTTGGGCCGAACATAGCATTCGCTATGACGATCTGAAGTCGTACTTTCTAGGCTTCAGCATCTGGAATGAACGCAATGAGTGCCTGTCGTGGGACGAAACTCTGGAGTACTTTGAGTTGCTAGGCATTACACCGGTGCCTGTATTGTGGGAAGGCATTTGGATTTCCAAACACATGCAGTCAATCCATGTCGATCTTGGTCTTGACTTTACGAAAGATGAGGGGTACGTCGTGCGCCTTGCAAGTGCATTTAAGTACGGTGAGTTCAAGAATTCTGTGGCAAAGTATGTTCGTGCTGGTCACGTGCAGACCACAAAACATTGGCGTGCTGGCCAACGTTTTAATCCTAACGGTCTGGCCCGATAATTAATAGGGAACATAACAGATAAATAAAACTTGCGATTAGATTTAAATCATATTGGAGACGGCATGAAGGTTACTGAAATTCTGAATGAAGGCGTGTTTGTAGTAAAGTCTAAAGACGGAGTAGAGAGGCGTTTTAAAGATGCTGACTCCGTTGAAGCAAAGGCTTGGCAATCAAGCACACAGCTAAAGACAAAATTTCCAAAATATGGAAAAATATATTGGGAACGCCAGGCAGATAATCCCGACTATAACGGGCTTTTACCTTGGGACAAGATTCAATCACATGAAGTTGAAGACCAATTAGAAAAGATTATACGACAGGGCTCCTTTGGCCGTGTTGAAGACTATCATGTTGTTCGACAAGGTACGATGAATGTCGAAGGGCTCAATTTGGCAACTGTGACCGTTCGTATTATGCAATCATTTGACAAAGAAGAGGCTGCCGACGAAGGGGTTTTAGACACGCAGAATATTAGGTTGCGCCGCGACAATAAACGTCCAGAAAAACTTGTATTTGCTACTTTTGAAAGCTAATTAAGCAGCATGAAAAATCATTCGAGCTGGAGATCGACGTATCATTATGTCGTAGAAAACGATACTGATAATTACAACACTGTTAGTATGGGTGGGTTGTAAGAACCCACCATCCAGTTAAAATGATTGTTTACGTAACTAGGCCCGACAATCACGAGCTAGTCATGGGCGGCTGGCGTTCGGTTCGTGTTTGGATTGAGAAGCCAGCCTACTACCACACTCCAGAAGGTGGATTTACGCCACGGCAAAATAAAAATGCCAAGTTTCAAGACATTGGTTGGGCCGTAGAGTCTGAGCAACGCTCCTTAAAATTCAAGTCACTCGTCAAGCAAGACGCGGAGCTAGAGAAAATTGCGTGGAGTCTGATCGCTTGGTCAGCGTGTTCAAACAATGTCAAATTTGAAGAATGGGAAAAGTGGGCTGACAAAGTTGAAGTACTAGACGGCTTGAACTACACGAACTGGGAAAACTTGATGTTTCACCGCACCAGGGATTCTGATCTCTCTGCAAATGTTCACCACAAACGTTTTCTGATGCAGGTGAATTTGCGAACAAACGAATGCAAGATCATCACACCAACGGTTCACATCTTCCATGTCGGGAAGCCTTTCCATCAGCCTTCTTCTCATGAGACAATTGAGACTCAAGACATAACCATTGACCTAGCAACACGCAGGTATTACGAGTGTCCTGAGCTCGACAAAGACATTCCGTTCTGACAACAACCCCTAAATCGGGTTGTTAAGCAATTGCCAAACGACGTACAATGCATTTGTTAACCAACAAATGTGACTTCAAACACCATGGCAATTGCTACCTCTATCGCTAAGAACACTGACCAACTGATCGCTCGTCTTCGTGAGACTGAGCGCATTCAGATTCGTGCAGCGACTCCAGATCGTTTGGATTTTCTGCGTCAAAATGATCTCGCGTCAGACGGCCCAGTTTCGCAAGACGTGATGATCGAAGTGAAGCGTAAGCTTGACTCTGAGTACGCAGAGTTCGACACGAAACGTTGGTGGCAAACTCAAACGTGGGCCATTTAAAAATGGCAGCCCGCAACGATCAGTTCTCAGTTGCGTTGCAGGCTGCTTTTGACGCAGCTAAAATCGCAACTGAAGAATATCATGCGGCTCACGGTCAACATTTCCCATGCGGCTTTTCATGGGTGAAAATCAAACCTGCTAGAGGCGCTCTGATTGAGTATCTTCGTGAAAAGAAGATTGGACGCCTGGATGATTTTAATGGCGGCTGGATAATCTACAATCCATCTAACCATCACACCCAATGCATGGAAGCTAAGGCTGTAGGATCACGCGCCTTCGTTGAAACGTTAACAAAGAGCGGTGTTCTTCCGAAAAATTCCCGCGCTTTTACAGAAAACAGAATGGATTGAAACATGAACAAACAACAGAATTCCACGCAAGAAATGTAAGCATGTGTTTGATGGCAAGTCTGGAAGCATCCGATCATATCAGCGCAGCAACAGATCGCACATTACAAACTAGCTGCCAATAAGAACGAAAATAACACATTCATAATTTAATTCATTCATTAAGTCATTCAGCCATACATTCCTTCATTCATACATTCATTCCTTAATTCGCTCATTCATTCATACATATAATCATTCATTCATTCTTTCATACATATATTCATTCATTCATTCATTCTAGAACGAGAGCACGGTGGCGGAGTTGCGCGAAGCGCAGATGGATAGTAGTAGTAGTAATAGTAGTAGTAGTAGTAGTAGTAGTAGAAGTAGTAGGCTAAGGGGGGGGATTGACCCCCCTCACTCTGAATGCCCGAATGCATGAGCCCAGAATGCCCGAATGCGTGAATG
>JBHIVS010000163.1:0-5862 GCA_041987885.1 Pseudobdellovibrionaceae bacterium
ACCTGAAAAAAGAGTTCTTGTTGGACAGGAAGTTGAAGAACTGACTGTTCCAGCTTTTAAAGGTGAACTTAATATTCTTGCAGGTCATGCTCCTCTTATTACAACTCTGGAAACAGGTGTGATGAAGTGGAAACTTAAGGGCAAAGATCTTCAAGAAACAGCTGTTGTCAGCTGGGGTTATCTTCAAGTTTCGCCAGAGGGTGTAAATATTCTTGCGAATATTATTGATACTCCTGAAGAAATTAATCTTGAAACAGCAAAAACTAAAGTTGCGGAAATCGAAGCCAAAGCTGCAAATGAACTTATCAGTGAAGAAGACTGGAAAGAATTTGAACGTCAATGGAACAGAGAAAAAGCAAAAGTTGAAGTTGCTGAATTAAGTTTGATAAAAAAATAAAAAAAACGGAGGTAACCCCTCCGTTTTTTAGTTTAAAACATAGCCGTTTATATCGTGAATGATTCCCTCTATATTCTCTGCTAGTCTTCGTCCCAGATCTTCATAATTAAATGATAGTTGAATAACTTTTAAGTACTTCTCACTGTTTTTTACAAGTAGTGGTGATCCAGTATTTATGTAAATAACATCACTCATTTTAGTTGGAAGAGCATTGTTAATGAGATTTGAATATTTAGATGAGGTAGGTACATAGAGAGTATGAGAGCAGTTGTTAGTTTTCATCCATACATGCAATTGACGATAGTTGCTGTGATCTATAGTAAAAGTTTTTGAATCTGATTTTTTCGAATATTCTAAAAATGATTTAAGCAATTCATTTGAATTTGAAATAATACATTGTCGCGAAATATTGGCAGGATTTCGTAGAGCCAATTCTTGATTTTTGGCATTTAGCAAGTTCCACTTAAAAATAGAATTTTCAATATCCTGATATTGAGGACTTGTAAGTCTACCCATTAAGTTAAAATTTAAAGAATTTCCTTTATGCCTATTTTTATTCACATAAGATTTTACCTGTAAAATTCGAGAAACTTTTTGATCAAAATCATTTATTTTGTCAGGATTTTCTTTCAGATACTTTTTTACAAAATCGATAGCTTTGGTTTGTTCTTGAAGAGACCAAGTCAGCATAATCATATCAGCACCGGCAAGAAGCGATTGAAGAGCTGCTTGATGAGTTTCAAGCAGAGCTTTTGATCCTTCCATCTGAAGATCATCGGTAATAATAATTCCTTCATATCCCAATTCGTGCCTCAAAAGATTCTTCATGATCGCAGCGGAAAAACTTGCTGGTATATTTTTTTTATCTAAAGAAGGATAAATAAAATGCGACATCATAATCGCAGTTCTTTCTTTAAGCTTAATAAATTCCAAAAAAGGAACAAGATCAGTTTTAAATATTGATTCTTTGGATTCAAAATTTTTACTGATTGATTTATGAGGATCAGTAAGCGAGCTCCCAGTTCCAGGAAAATGTTTTGCTGTAGGTATAATATAACTCTCTATTAATCCTTCAGAGAAAGATCTGCCCATCAGAGAAACAACTTCGGGATTAGAACCAATAGATCTAACGCCAATAAAACTGGGCTTTTCGACATCGACAATGTCGAGTACGGGTGCAAGGTTCATATTGAAGCCAACACTACTCAAAAATTTTCCAATTTCAGAGCCATAATTCTTAGAAATAAGTGGGTTTTGTGTTTGTCCCATAGATAAAAAACTTGGTGGCTTAGGAAATATAGGAAGACGAGAAACTGCACCACCTTCTTGGTCTACTGCAAGAAGGGGTGGCAATTTGGTAGCTGTGTAGCTTAGTTTATACAAGTCATTGTTAAGATTTTTAATTTGTTCAATGGAACTTATATTTCTCTTAAAGAGAATAAAAGACCCGACTTTATAAGTCTGTATGAAATCTGAAAGTTCTTTATTCAATTCACGATAGGGAAATCCCACCATAAAAAGTTGACCAACTTTTTCATCTAAGGTCATTTTGGAGACTCTTTGTGTGATATAGTTTGGAAATTTTTGAGATGTATGAGCTAGCAAAAGGTTGGGAATTAACAATACTGTGAAGGTAAAGCTCAAAATACTTACCATGTTCTTGATACAATTTCCCATAGGAATAAGTTTAACATTTCTAACTGCATTGAATAGGCGAGAATCGGGCGAGAGCATGAAATTGAACCAAGGTCTGAAGTTGCTGACATTTATGATGTTCATAGTTCTCTTTGGAGGTCTAGCTCAAGCGGTGGATAGTCCGAATGATTATCCACTCGTGGAGCTTGAACTTCGTCAGGATGTTTTGGCGCCCTACAAGGAAAGACGTTCCAACCATGGGTTTCAAATGAACATTAGCTATGAGCCCGTGGAGTTTCTAAATTATAAATCGTTTTTAGATGGAATTTCTTATAAAGAAATGTTCGGTGATTCGACTACAAATATAATTTCTCTGAGTGCAGAATATAAATATAATTTTCTTTTGGGCGCAGTTTCTTTGGGAGGGGTCTTTGGGATGGGTAGTGTCTCTGGACCAAGCGATAGGTCTCTTGATCTGACAAAATATGGGCTGCGCTTCAAATATACGATGGATAATATTTTTTCAGAACCCTATGTAGCACCTTATCTTGGAATAGATCTATGGCAGATGTCATATGCTGAAAAATTAGGTTCAGATAATTATACAGGCTCTACACAGTTAAGTTATAATTATTCATTAGGAATGCTAATTCAACTAAATTGGATTGATAAAGGTACCGCCACAAATGCAACCTACGAGTATGGCTTAGAAAATACTTACCTTGATCTTTATGTGACCCAGTATTCTGCGCCTCAAGCAGAAGATGATCCTGATTTGGGAACTGATTTTGCTTTTGGGGCAGGCTTGTTGTTTGAATTCTAATCACGTAAGGTTTTTAAGTCTTAATCTAGTAAACTCATTAGTTTTTCCAATTCAGAGTGAACTGCCGTCCAACTAACTTCACTCAGCTTGATATTTAATCTGTTATCTGGCGTGAGCGAATATTTTTTATTCTCTCGGATTGCAAGTTGAATTATTTTTTGCGGTTCAACTTTTGTTTTCTCTGTAAAAATTAGAGAAACAGATTTTAATCCTGCTGAAATATCTCTAACGCCCAAATCTTTACATTGCTTACGAATAAGCATCAAACCCATTAAGTTGACTGTTTGTTCTGGTAATGGTCCGAACTGATCTCGAAGTTCTTCTTCGATGCTATCTAACTCCTCAGCTTTTTGAATGTCTGCAAGGGCTTTATAATAACTCAATCGAATACGAATATCTTTAATATACGCGTCTGGAATTAGTGCAGGGATTTTTAAATTAATTTCTGGATCTAATTCAAAGTCTTCAATTTCTTCGCCTTTGGCCTCGGCTAAAGCTTGATTCAGTAAATCCATATATAATTCATAGCCAACAGAATTCACATGACCAGATTGTTCGTCACCTAAGATATTACCCGAACCACGCAATTCAAGATCGTATTGGGCGATTTTAATACCGCTTCCAAGTGCAGTATTGTCTTGAATAATTTTAAGACGTTCCTGTTGGTCTTTATCAAGCTTTTTATTTCTAGGTAGCATTAAATAACAATATGCACGTGTTTTGCTACGACCCACGCGTCCGCGAAGTTGGTAGAGTTGTGATAAGCCAAAAAGATGAGCGGTATCGATGAACATTGTGTTAGCCCTAGGAACATCCATTCCAGATTCAACGATGGCAGTGCAAACTAGAACATCGATTTCATGATTAAAAAAGGAAAGCATCGCCTTTTCTAATTCATGCTCTTCTAGTTGTCCGTGGGCAACTTTTAGTCGAGCTTCGGGGACTATACGCTTTAATTCATCTGCGATGCCATAAATTGATTCAATACGATTATGTATAAAGTAAACCTGGCCCCCGCGTGAAATTTCCGCCGAGATAGCTTTCCGTATGGTTTCATCATCCCATTTGGTGACGAAAGTTCTTGTTGGAAGGCGATCTATAGGAGCTGTGTTTATTAATGAAAGATCTCTAATTCCGACAAGAGCCATATTGAGGGTTCGTGGGATTGGCGTCGCAGAAAGAGTCACTGTATCAACACTGTTTTTCATCTTTTTAATTTTTTCTTTATGAGTTACGCCAAATTTTTGTTCTTCATCGACAATCAGAAGACCAAGATTATTAAAATTAATAGTTGATCCTAAGAGTTTGTGAGTACCGATGATGATATCAACTTTTCCATCCTTAAGTTCTTGAAGAGTTTTTTTAACTTCTGCAGTTGTTATAAATCTATTAAGAACTCGAATTTCGACAGGCCATCCGTTAAAACGTTTTTTGAAATTTTCATAATGTTGAAAGGTAAGAACTGTTGTCGGAGCAAGAACTGCGACTTGTTTTTTATCTTGAACGGCATAAAACGCCGCTCTCATCGCAACTTCCGTCTTTCCAAATCCTACATCACCGCAAATGAGTCGATCCATCGGTTTTCCGGAAATAAGATCTTTACGGATATCTTGGATTGCTCGCAATTGATCATTAGTTTCTTCATAGGGAAAAGAATTATCGAAGGAAATAATTTCGCGCTCTTGAAGGTGAAATGGAGGTCTATGGAGCTCTGCTCTTTTTGCATAAAGTGCAAGTAATTCCGCAGCAATGTCTTTGACGTGAGATTTAACTTTTGTTTTAGTCTTTTCCCAACCAGTTCCACCCAATTTATCAAGACTGGCAATAGCATTTCCAGAAGAAAATTTTTGCAATTGTCCGATACGATATACAGGAAGATAGAGCTTATCTTTATCCTTATAGGCGACTTGAATATATTCGGATTCAACTCCGCTTATATTCATAATCTTTAAACCTTCATATTGTCCTATGCCGTGCTTTACGTGAACCACATAGTCGCCAACTTTTAGATCTCCGAAAGAAAGTCTTTTGGCTTGTTTTTGGAAATCATCTGCGGCGTTGGCACTAGAATTTGATCGTTGTTTTTTTCCAAGAAAATCTTCTTCTCTGAGAAAAATAATTTGTTCTTCGTTTAAGCGCAGACTTTCGTTAATTTGTCTTGGAATAATATAGATTAAATTAGTATCGAAATTTTGTTCTTGTATCCACTGGTCCCAAAGGGATTCATTATCTTTGGCTCTTTTTAACTTGAAACTCATCTTGTCTAAAGTCATTGCGATACGTTCGATATTTGATTGATTTTTACATGCAATAAAAATTTTAAAACCATCATCACGCCATCTACGTAATTTTTGATTTGCAGCTCTAGACCATTCTTCAGATCCAAATGAATTAGCTTGAGTCAAGTTGAAGAAGTCTTGTGTACCATAGGTTTTATAATCTACCTTGGTACTTTGGGAGGAATTTTCATTTAGTTGTTCGAGAGAAGACAAATAGACAAATCGAGAGTTTGAATTGTAAGGAATTTCATCTTGAGTAAAATAAAATTTTTCGATAGGCGGTCGAATAACCTGATGAATACTATCGTTATAATCCATTTTTAGCTGGCTATATAGATCATCACAAGATCTTGAAATTTCGATCGGATCTAAGAACCAGAAATTTACGCCAGTAGAAAAATGTTCCAGAGGAGAAACTAAAGATTCATAAAAATAAGGAAGTAGAAATTCAATACCTGGAAAATAATTTTTTAAAACAAGTGAGCGTAAAATTTCATCAGACTCGCTAGAATCTAAGTCTCGGTTTTCTAAACTTTTGCGAACAACTTGTAATAGTTTTTCAAGACGATCTTCTTCAAATAGAACTTCTTTGCTTGGTGACAGAATAAACTGATTTACTGTTTCTATGGTCCGTTGGTTGTCGGGACTGAAAATTCTCAAGCTTTCAATTTGATCTCCAAATAGATCTATACGAATAGGGTATTCAAGTGTTGGTGGAAAAATGTCAA
>JBHIVS010000164.1:0-5855 GCA_041987885.1 Pseudobdellovibrionaceae bacterium
AGATCCCTGTGGATGATTCAGAGTATATTTTTTGATCCTGAAAGTTCCATAGTTAAGAATAAGAGCTTATCAATTTGATATTTTTAGTAATCGCCGTAGCTAAAAAAATCTGTGGGCCTAGATAGCTATGCATTTTTTCTGTATAAATATTTTTTTGACGTAAAAATCCCGCTAAACGAGTTTTTTGAAGATAGTTAAGTTCTGCGCTTGAACCTATTCCATAATCTAAAAGAGGTGACATTTCATTTTCAAAGCCTAAATTTAAATGCCAGCTAAGACGTCGATCTAAGCTCGTTGAGGGATCTAAATTCATAAGCTTTACAAGAGTTAAGGAATCCCAGTTGAAAGAGTTTTCAAGGTGAGAATATCGAAATTCTGTGCTGAACAGTTCTATATGTGCAAAGGGTGTTAAGCCTTTGTCACTAGAAAGAATATCTTGGTAGGCCCAGCGATACTTAAAAGCAGAAAACTGATCGCCATTTTTAACTCCGTGGCCGATATAAAATGCAGAAGACGAATGACTATTTAAAGGATTCTCTGGCTTTTCTATACGCAAAGGTGCCGTGACCTTTCCTAGCTGGGCTCTTGCAATGGAAAATTTGTATTTGACCTCTGAGTAGTCTTTTTTATTCGTGTATTCTTGTATGGATAAGTATTTCAGGGAGGCTTCTAAAATTTGTGCTTTTTCGGTTGTAGAAAAGTTTTGATAATCTAGAGGAAAATCAAAGTCTTTTGATTCTAATATATTTTTTAGTATATCTTTTTGAGCACTACTGAGTTGTTTGTAGGAGACAATCCATTCTGATTGCAGTGATGTACGGTACTTTTCATCAATGAGTAGATTGTTTTTAAAAAGAAGTTTGGCTGAATCTAAAGGAAAAGTAGCTACTTTGAAATTTTGAGAAAGTTGCAACTGCGGATAGGCGGTGGACAGTAGATCCAAGATGGCTTGGGAGCAGTTGTCAGATATAAAGTAATATGGGCTTTGAATGCCATCGAGTTCTAAAAGATGATTTAGTATTAAATTAATTTGTGTATCATCTAGTCTTAATCGATATTCCCAAAGATCTCTGCCTTCGAGATTTGTATATTCAATCATTTTTTGATGAAAAGGCAGCATTGAAAAAACACCTGGGTAATGGCCAAAAAGCCCCTTTAGAGCCAGCAACGCCCCACTATCGGAGCCTGTGTTTGCAGCGTAGTTAACGCCATAATCTAACAGATCATTTTTTTTCGTATTATCTTTATTGTGTAACCTCAAAAAAGTATGACCGAATCCAGAAGTAATACTATTAAGATCATTCGAAGCAAAAACTAAATATATGCTGTCGACATTAAGAGCTTTTTTCCATTCGGATATTTGTGGACAAGCATGAATATTTATTTCTGGGATGTTGAATTGAGATTTTAAAAATTGAGTGCGTGCAGGATATTTGCATTGGAGCTCCATATTTTTTTGAGATGAAAAAAAGAGTAAATTTAAAGTTTGTTGCAATTCTAGTTCGGGATTTTCCTGACCCTGCGGGTGTAAAAAGAAACTTTTTTCCAAAGAGGATCGATAGCCAAAAAGATTTTTTTTATAATGGCCAAGACTTAACCATTCCGATGAATGAGAAAGTGCATTTATTTTTGGAAAAAGCGACGAGATTTCAATGGGGGATTCTGTAACAGTGGCAGATTCTGATGATTTTTTTTTCTCTTGCAGACTTTGTATAGCCTCTGCGGAAAGAGAGGCTATACAAATAATGACGAATAAAAAACAATTAAGAACCATGGCAAAGAGATTTTAACTCAGATTGTGCAGTAAATTCAGAATTCAGATTTTTTACGAAATCAACAGGCGTAGTTTGTGCTGTTGGTAAAATACGAGCATAAGAAAATTGAGTAAACTGAGCAAAAGCTTCTTGAGATGCATCTGTTGAGCAACCTTTTAAAAGAGCAAGTGTTGCTAATTTTTCTCCGTGTCCTTGAGCCATTTCACGAGAAAGATCTTCCTGATTTACTTCGACAAAGTATTGAACTTCCTTGTCTGTCATTACGATACCACGAGCTGAACAACCAGAAGTTCCTGAAGTAATACCAAGAGGTTGAGTGAAAAACCAAGAATTTGTTGTCATTGCTAAAAGTTGGAAAACTTTAGAATTTTTACTAAAGATCATAGAACCTAGTCCACAACCCGCATCACCTGCTGCAAAAGCTTGAGTACTAAATAAAAGTGACAACGCAAGAATGATTTTTTTCATAATAAAATGTTCTCCTGTTTATGTTATATAAATCGTTGCTTAAATTTGAAATAACATCAAAGCTTATGTGCAGGGGTAAGTTGTAATGGACGTTCGTCAAAAGAGAGGCAGATTATGGCAGTTATGAATTTAAACAAAGAAAACTTTCAAACTATTGTAGAAGCTAATGAAATTGTGATCTTGGACTTTTGGGCGGAGTGGTGTGGTCCTTGTAAAAGATTTGCACCTATTTTTGAAAAAGTTGCGGAAAAGCATCCAAATGTAGTTTTTGGAAAGATTGATACTGAGGCAGAACAAGAATTAGCGGCACATTTTAGAATTCAGTCGATTCCAACTATTATGGTCATCAAGGAAAGCCAGATTATATTTTCTCAGCCAGGAGCTTTAAACGAAGAGATCTTGGAAAAGGTCGTAGAAAAAGCAATTGAAGTGGATATGAGTCAGGTAGAGGTTGAGGAATAAAAAAAGAGGCATAAGCCTCCTTTTTTATTAAAAAAATTCTTAGTTAAGAATTTCCATTTCAGCTTGCACAGCTAGCGAAGCACGTAAATTTTTAAGCGCAGCTTATTCAAATATTAGACCTAGATGAGGGGCTCTATAGCTTTGTACTGCTTTAAAAAGTGTCGAAGATCTCGACATTGTATCAAAAAAAAAGCCCCCTAGAAGACTAGGGGGCTTTGAAGTTTTTAAACTATTTTTGGATTGTTACAGAGTTAATTTTGATTGCTTCTGCAGGGCGATCCATAGGGCCCGTTTTTGCGTTTTCAATAGCATGAACAACGTCGATACCTTCAACGACTTCTCCGAAAACTGTGTGACGCCCATCCAACCAAGGAGTTGGAACAGTAGTTACAAAGAATTGAGATCCATTTGTGTTTGGGCCCGCATTCGCCATGGAAAGAATACCTGGCTTACTGTGTTTAGGAGCGTTCGGAGCAAATTCATCTTCAAAACGATAACCTGGGCCACCAGTTCCAGTTCCAAGCGGGCAACCACCTTGAATCATAAAATCTTTGATAACACGGTGGAAAGTTAGACCATTGTAGAATGGTTTTTTTACTTTCTCGCCAGTTTTAGGGTCAGTCCATTCTTTGGTACCTTCAGCAAGGCCTACGAAGTTTTCAACTGTCTTTGGAGCTGTCTCTGATAAAAGTTTAACTTTGAAAGTTCCTTTAGTTGTATCGAATACTGCAATCATGTCTTTTCCCTTTTTTGTAGTTTTCTCGGTCTTAGAAGTGTCGGATTTTTTCTCTGATTTTGCCTCTGCCCTAAAGCTGAACGCTGCTAGTATGAATGCAAATAGATAGATCCAAAATACCTTTTTTAAGGCAAAGTCTTTCGACATAAATTCTCCTCAATTACGAAACTCAAAACTTAGTTATGGTTGTGTTAAGGGTCAAGAGATCTCGAGTTTTCTGCTCTGTGAAAAGAGAGGAAATTTGGCTCTGCGTCGACGCTAGAGGCGTGAAATCAAATAAAAAGGGCGCAGAGATTATTTTCTCTGCGCCCTTAGGTTTTAGTATATATGAAGTTATTGGATATTATCGGACCACTTAGGCTTAAAGTAGTTATAGTTATCGTTGGTTACTCGACGTTCTTCTGTTCCATCTACAGTTGAAATATAGATCTGATTTGTTCCTGTTCGATTAGACGTGTACATAACAAAACGTCCATCAGGAGAGAATGACGGATCTTCATTGCTCGCCATTTTGCCATTTGATTTACGTGCAGATGTTAAACGAACCATTTCTGTTCCATCAACATTCATAACGAAAATATCAAAGTTATTTTCGCTCTGACCAGCAAACGCAATTTTTTTACCATCCGGAGAAAACGAAGGAGATGAGTTGAAAACTCCAGCAAAAGTAACACGCTTTACATTTGATCCATCTGCATCAGCTGTATAAATCATAGGACGACCTGCGCGATCTGAGGAAAAAGAAAGTTTATTCTGTCGAGAAATATTTGGCTCAACATTTAAAGCTCCAGCCGGTCCATTTGTAATTTTCGAAGATAAACTACCATCTAAATTCATTTTATAAATATCAGGGTTGCTACCTTGAGAAATTGTTAAATAGATATGTTGTCCATCCGGAGTAAAGGCAGCTCCCGAATTAATACCATTGCGATAAGAAATCAAAGAGCGTTTTCCAGAATCAAGATCTAAAAGCAACATGTCTGCATTTCTAAATTTTGCGCCTTTTCTTTTTACATAGGAAGTATAGGCAATTCTTTTTCCATCTGGAGACCATGCTGGAGAAATCGAAATACTTTTATGATTAGAAACTTGTTCAGAGTTAGCTCCATCCCAGTCCATAACGAAAATTTCTTTAACACCTTTTCCTGCCTTATCGCTGGAAACAGCTACTTTGGAAAGGAAAGGACCTTCTTGTCCAGAAAGTGCTTTTAGAACATCATTTGAAAAAGTATGAGCTAATTTACGCAAACTTTTAACAGGCCCTTTATACTTTTTTCCGAAGACTAAGGTCGCTTTGGGTACATGATAGGTATAGGTTTCTAAGGTTAAATCATTTCCCACCACGGAATAAGCGGCTCTAATTAAAAACTCTGTTCCGATTGTAGACCAAGATTGAAACTTGAAACCATTCGGAGTTCCAGGGGCTGGAGTTAGTGCTGTTTTGGAGCTGTCTTCAAGAAAAGCACTTGAGTTAATAAATTGGAAATAGGCCGAAACAGTAAGATCATTGGTAATAATATTAAAAAGATCTACGCCCACTTTTTGTTGGGCAGCAGAAGCGGCTTGAGATCCCAAGTTTTGAATCGGAGGAAAAGCTAAAAGACTTTTTTTAGTCTTAGCGTCACCGAGTTTAATATAGATATTGCTGTTTTGAGCAAATCCAGAAACTGAAAACAATAACGTAAGAATTATTACTGAAAAAATGCGTTTAAACATGCTTCCTCCTATTCAGGAAATCCAATGATAATCCCCGTAACAGCCACGACTTCAGAAAGTCTTTCGGGTGGAGTTGGGAAAGGTTCTGATTTTTGAATTGTATCTAAAACACTGTCATCATAATCAGGGTTTCCACTGCTTTTGATGATTTTCTTTTCAAGTACGTTCCCGTACTTATCGATTCTGACCAAAGCTTGAGCGGTATAATTTCTTTTTGCTAGGAACTCAGGTAGATACCAGTGCTCTTTAATATGTTTATCTAGAGTCGAGGCGTAGTTATCATGCTCAAGTTTTGCTAAGCCTGTTAAAGAATTACCAGGAGTAACTACATTGCCTCTTACTGGTTTTGGTCCAGATTGGGTTCCAGAGGTGTTTTGCGCTGAGGCTTCTGGTTTGGTATTTTGTACTTCTTCTTTAATTTTTTCCAAAGCGGCCATTGCTTTTAATTTATCAATAGCACTTTGTTGTTTCGCTTTTACTTTTTCAAGATTTACAGACTCATTGTCTTTCTTTTCTGGCAGTGGATTTTTCTTTTCTGCAACTTTTGTTTCTTTTTTAGGAGTTTCCTTTGGTGGTGTTTCTACCTTTTTTTCTTCAACAGGAGTTGGTTTTGCTGCGGGTGTTTTTGTTGCAGGCTCCGTTAAATCCTTAGGCATTTCTTTATCGGGAAGTCCGACCATATCAACACGAATTGCTTG
>JBHIVS010000165.1:0-5850 GCA_041987885.1 Pseudobdellovibrionaceae bacterium
TTTTCAAAGCCATCTAGGACATTGCCTCCGACTCTCTGCGAAGGCGAGTCAGAAATATCGAGGTCTGGGTTGTTACGTTCTAGTTCAAGAAGTTCAGAAAATAGGAGATCATATTCATAGTCAGAAATGGTTGGGCGATCTAACTTATGATAGTTATAATCATGTTCTGAGATAATTTTTTTTAACTCTTTGTGACGCTGTTGTGACATGTTTTGGTTCTACCATTTAGCGAGCATAGACATCAAATGAATCGTTATAGTTAAAAAAGATATTTGGCATTTTTTAGTGATTTTTCGATTCAAAGATTTTTTAGAGGAGTTTGGCCGTGATTGATAAGAAAAAAATTGAACACATCGCAAAGTTAGCCCGCCTAAAAATCACGGATGAGGAAGCGCAAGAATACAGTGTTCAACTTGGAACTGCCCTTAACTATTTTGAAAAAATCGCTCAAATTGACACAGAAGGTGTAGAACCTTTGGTGACCCCAACGGCAATAGAATCTTATTGGCGTGAAGATATCATTGAAAAAAAATACACTCCTGAAGAAATGACTCAAAATGCACCGGCAAAAGCTGGAACTTTATTCAAAGTTCCTCCGGTAGTTTAGAAGGAAGCGTCCATGGATTTAACCTTTGCCTCTATTTCTGAAATTTCTGATGCAGTTAAAACAAAAAAAATATCCGCCGCTGAGGTGGCTAAGCATTTTTATCTTAGAATTGAGAAACTTAACGGAGATCTTAATGCGTTTGTTGGTTTAAATGAAAACTATCTTAAAGATGCAGAAGCTATAGACCAAAAAATAGCGCAAGGAATAGATGTAGGACCGATGGCAGGGGTTCCTTTTGGTATTAAAGAAATGTTTTGTACCAAAGGTATTAAGACAACGGCTGCATCAAAAATATTAGAGAACTTTATTCCTCCCTATGATGCCACAGTCGTTGAGCGTCTAAAAAAAGCAGGCATCGTGATTATGGGAAAATTAAATCAAGATGAATTCGCTATGGGTTCATCAAATGAAACATCCTTTTTTGGACCGGTCAAAAATCCATGGAATTTGGAGTATGTTCCTGGAGGATCCTCTGGTGGATCGGCAGCAGCGCAGGCTGCACGACTTGTTGCCGGAACAATAGGAACTGATACTGGCGGATCCATCAGGCAGCCTGCAAGTTTTTGTGGAATTGTAGGTGTTAAGCCCACTTACGGCAGGGTTAGTAGATACGGTGTGATTGCCTATGCTTCCTCCTTAGACCAAGCAGGTCCTATGGTGAGTTCAGTTAGAGATGCAGCCCTAACATTAGAAGTTATATCTGGTTTTGATCCTTATGATTCTACGACGACTCAGAAAGAAGTGCCTCTTTGGACAAAAAATTTATCAGCTAATGTTAAAGGTATGAAGATCGGCGTGATCAGAGAATATAATATCAATGGTGGTGTTGATTCTGATGTGCAAAAAACTGTGGATAACGCTTTAGAAAATTTAAAATTGATGGGTGCCGAAGTTATTGAAGTTTCGCTACCCCTTATTGAGTATGCGGTGCCGGTATATTATTTAATTGCAGCGAGTGAAGCCTCTTCGAATTTAGCTCGTTATGATGGTGTAAAATATGGATATCGAGCAGACTTTCCAAGTTTATCTAGTGTAGATTTGGAAGAGTTTTACGGGAAAACTCGGGGTGAAGGTTTTGGTAAGGAAGTAAAACGTAGAATTATGTTGGGCACATATTGTCTGTCTAGTGGTTACTTTGATGCCTATTATACAAAAGCTAGTCAAGTTCGTCGCATGATTACAGAAGAATATGTAGAGGCTTTTAAAAAATGTGATGTTCTATTAAGTCCCGTAACGACGGCGCCTGCATTTAGGGTGGGTGAAAGAATTTCTGATCCTCTGGCGATGTATCTGAATGATATATTTACAACATCAACCAATTTAGCAGGATTGCCAGGGTTGAGTGTTCCCTTTGGAGAATCCACTAAAAAGTTGCCAATAGGAATTCAACTGACCGCAAATCATTTTAACGAACAAGCCATTCTAAATGTTGCTTTTGCTTTAGAAGGTATTTCACCATTGAAAGAAAGCAGGCCTCATGTTATCTAGAGACTATGAACCAGTTATAGGTATAGAAATTCATGTACAGCTAAGCACGAACAGTAAAATATTTTGTGGGGATTCAACAAAATTTGAAGCTGGTGATAACGAGAATACGTCCCCAGTGAGTGTAGGGATGCCTGGAACTTTACCTGTAGTGAATAGAAAAGCTATCGAATATTCTATTAAGACGGGCTTAGCTTTGGGTTGTACTATAAGAAATGTCTCTGTCTTTTCTAGAAAAAATTACTTTTATCCAGATCTTTCTAAAGGCTATCAGATCTCTCAATATGATAAACCTTTGTGTGAAAAGGGATCGGTTACTTTTAAAGTCGATGGAAAAAATAAAACTGTTGGAATTACTCGAGCCCATATGGAAGAAGACGCGGGCAAGTCTAATCACTTGGGTGATTTTACTTTAATTAATTATAATCGTGCAGGTATACCTTTATTGGAAATCGTGTCTGAGCCAGATATAAGAACCGCCGTAGAGGCCGCCGAATATGGGCGCACAATTCATCAAATAGTACAGTATCTTGATGTTTGTGATGGCAATTTAGAAGAGGGTTCTTTGCGTTGTGATGTAAATGTTTCAGTAAGAAAAAAAGGTGTCGAAAAGTTTGGGACTCGTGTTGAGATAAAAAATATCAATTCTTTTCGTTTTGTTGAAAAAGCCGTTGAATATGAAGTTGATCGCCAAATAGATGCTTTGGAGCGTGGAGAGATTATTGTTCAGGAAACTCGACTTTGGGATCCCGATAAGAATAGAACTTTTACGATGAGATCAAAGGAAGATGCTGAGGATTACCGATATTTTCCAGATCCTGACTTGTTACCAATTGTAGTGAGTCCGTCATTGATTGAAAAGTATCGATCGGAACTGCCAGAATTACCATTGGCTCGACAAAAGCGATTTCAAGATCAGCATGGCTTACCTGAAGCAGATGCTATAGTATTAACGACTGAAAAATCTTTGGCTGATTATTATGAAGAAACAGCAGGTATTTGTGGAAATTTTAAATCATCTGCTAATTGGATTATGACCGAAGTTTTAAGAGAATTAAAAAATGACAATAAAAATATTATTGATTGTCCAATTAAGCCGATTCAATTGGCGGAAATGATTATACTTATTGATAGCGGAAAAATTTCAGGAAAAATTGCAAAAACAATTTTTCAAGAGATGTGGCAAACTTCAAAAGATGCAGAGATTATCATTAAAGAAAAGGGCCTAATACAAATATCGGATCCTATTGTTTTAGAAAAAATGATTGATGAAGTTTTAACTGCAAATGAAAAAATTGTTCAAGATCACAAATCAGGAAAAAATAAAAATGTTTTTGGTTTTTTTGTGGGTGCAGTCATGAAATCTTCAAAAGGGCAGGCAAACCCTGAGATTGTAAATAAAATTTTGCAAAAAAAGCTTAATTCTTAAGGCGAGTTGAATTTAATGAATACTACTAAGGTAGCTGCCCTAGATTTGGGGACTAATTCTTTTATATGTTTAATTGCTAGTTTAGACTCTCAAGGAAACATTATTGTTCTTGAAGAACATATTGAACAGGTTCGCTTGGGTAAGGGGTTATCTGACGATGGGAATCTAAGTGAAGAAGCTTTAGCAAGAGCAGATCGCTGCCTAGAGAATTTTAGTCAAATATGTAAAAAGCATGAAGTGCTAGAAATACGTGCGTTAGCTACAGCGGCTGCTCGTGATGCAAAAAATGGAAAAGAATTATTTAAGATTGCTGAAAAATATCAAATATCTTTGAATATTATTTCTGGGATAACTGAAGCTCAATATTGCGCTCGTGGTTCCTTAGTAAATTTGAAAATCTCAGATTCCCCTACTTTAATTGTAGATATTGGCGGAGGCTCGACGGAGTTTATTTTTCTAAATAATAATCGAATTGTAGATCTGCAGAGTTTTAATATCGGTGCTGTCAGATTGACCGAACAATTTATTTTAACTCAGCCAGCGGATCAAAGTGCTTTAGAAAAGTTGTCTTTCTTTTTGGATAAAGAGCTGACTCATTATTTGAGTAAATTTTCAAAAGAACAATCTTTGAATGTTATAGGTATTGCTGGTACTCCAACCAGCTTGGTTGCGGCAAAGTTAGGAAAATTTGAAGAAGAAAAAATTCATGGAGCTGATTTAAGTATTCTTGAAATTGAAAAATGGATTTATGATCTTCGAATTTGTTCGATCAAAGAAATTGAGACTCGATATAACTTTGGCAAGAGATCAGATATTATTTTAGCTGGAACAATTCTTTTACAAAAAGTGCTTGGGATTTTAGGTACCCAGCGAATGATTGTTTCTACAAAAGGTGTGCGATATGGTTTGGCTTTGGAAATGCTTAAAAAGAAGTAGTTTAATAAAAGTAACGTGCATGGTCGGTTTGCTTTTATGCTTATCCCCTGCTTTGTTTGCGATGAGTCTCTTTCAGAAGCCTCCCGAGGAAAGTTCGATGCTTCGAAATTTTCCTCGGCAAAATATTGAAGTGGGAACAAAAAGAATAAATATTTATCTTGCGAAATCTGAATTGGAACATGCTCAAGGATTGATGTTTGTTGATAAGCTTGAGACGGACTCAGGAATGTTGTTTGTTTTTGAAGATGAAGCTATTCGTAGCTTTTGGATGAAAAATACCAAAATTAATCTCGACATAGGTTTTTTTGATAGTGATGGCGTGTTGAAAGACATTCAACAAATGACGGCGGGTTATGGGCTTGCCGATGTTCGCTTAACCTCCTACCAAAGTCGAGTCTCAGCGAAGTATGCATTAGAGATGAATCAGGGTTGGTTTGTGAAAAACGGCATAAAGGTCGGAGATAAACTAAAATTTAATACATCAAAAGTCCAGTGATCTAGTATAGTGTTTGCACGACAAAAAATTATGGATTTAGATTAACAATGTAGTGAAGAGAAACAGTATGTTTCCTAGCATCAATCAAGGATGAAAATTATATGACGAAAAAACTCTTAGTCTTTTTAGCATGCGTGGGTCTGGCCTCTCAGATGGTCAGTTGTACGTCAAATGATACTCAGGCAGATACAGCCGCTGCATCTGATTTTGACTCTGCAGATTTAGAAGCATTAGACAGTGATGGCTCAAGTGAATCGTCAGGTGATTCATCCCTAGCTGCTAGTGAAGAGCTTCCAGAAGAAATGCTAGGTGAAAGTGAATCTACAAATGTTGCTGATGCTGGTACTGAAGAAGCTCCTTCTGATGTTGCTTCGTCTGAGGTTGCTGCTAGTGAAGAGCTTCCGGAAGATCCTTTAGCTGAAAATACGACAAATATTAGTGAAGCACCGGCTCCTACCGAGAATTCAAGCTTAGAAGTTGCGTCATCTGATACCACTTACAGCGATTCTAGCAATAATTCTGTTTTCGAAAGCTCACCTTCTACTGAAGTCGCATCATCTGAAGAAAGCACATCTTCGTCATCCTCTTCAAATACAACTTACGTAGACTCTGGTTCTAGCTATGACCCTGCTCCTGCGAATGTTCCGTTGCAAAAAATGGCAACAGCTCCTTGGAAGCAAAATGGCGTTTGGTATAATGCCGTTTATTTTGCTCGCCCAGGCGACACTTTAAGTGGGATTAGTAAAGCAATTTACGGTTCTGATAAATCTGCAATGCTCAAAAAGGGAAATCCAACATTCCAAAGACGTGGCGTAAAGCCAGGGGATAAAGTGTATTATAACTCCCCTAATCGCCCTGACGATTCAGCTCGTATGCTAACTTATTATGAAGATAGCG
>JBHIVS010000166.1:0-5788 GCA_041987885.1 Pseudobdellovibrionaceae bacterium
CCAGAAGCGTTTTGACAAAAATTTGGAACGATGCGAAAGTATCGCAGGTGAATGAGTTGTTTTTTGCAGTGCTCGAAGACATTCTGGCATCAAACTATGAACTCACCGACATTTTCAAAACCTCACGACTCTCGGCCTATTCTATCAAAGTGGTTCGGCCCTCACCGGCTGTTCCTGTATACGAATAAAACATGGCCAACAAAAATTCGATCTACGTTCAAAGCTTGGTTTCATTCATTAATGACACCAAGCCGTATCACTCAAAGCTGACTGAAATCGTCGAAGAATATCGATTTTCTGATCAGATGTCTGTGAAGATTGTTGACAACGTCTACACGCAGTTGACAACAAAATCTGCATGGGCGTACAGTCACTTTGCTGATGGTGTGAGCTCTCCAGCCCCATTAACGAAGATCCACCAAGTTGTAAGTCCATTGTTTCGTGGCATTACCGCTAATAATCAGCCAGACGTAAATCGTGGCGAATTTATGGCTGGGCGTGATGAAAACACATTGCTACCATTAGTCCCATACGCGTATGATCCAACATCAATTGACGGCTCTGGTCTTGCAGATTCCGTTGTGCAGCGTAAGGGAAATCCCTCTTCTGCGGAGCCTTTGTTAGAGGGCCATGATGTTTTTCTATCTCATGGTGCATACGTCTTTAGGATTTGGCAAACAAAGTGGGAAGGCACCACGAACAAATATGATCCTCTAATTTCTGAGATTCGTAATGAAGGGGTGATTGCAAAATCCACGTCGGAAGCGCAGAAAACTCTAACAGACAAAACAAATCCTGAATCTGCCATCAACCAGATTCAACGTATTCTAGACGCTATTGCCGAGAAAAATCTGCAGTCACCACTCCAGTCCGTGGCAGATGCCCTTGCGGACCTTCAGACTGTTCTTGACGCCGGTAATTTGCCACAGTCATATGACAGCCTTTTTACTGCGCTGATTGACGGAAATGTTTCAGTAATTGATGATTTTTCTTCGTGGGATTCTGTTCAATCCACTCTTGAAGAATTGTCTCCAAGCATTTACTTTGGGCACTACTCTGACTTGGGGCTCAGAGAAGGGGCAGCAGTTCGTTACTCAGACGTTTTAGACCGAAATGACGCAAAAGTAACTGCCATTTCAGTGGATGTTTCTCGTGAAACTTATGATGAACTATCAATTGAATTCACGAGTAGAACTGAATTTCTAGTCTACGGCTCACACAGCGGATTAATTGGCGGTGGCGTATTTCCAGGAGTGTTTTCAGCCTCTGGGGTAACCTTTAACGTCCAGCCAGCTTTCTCTAAAGAATATACAGCTGGTGAAACATACCCAATTGTTGAGACCCTTTCATTTTCAGACACCAATCTGTTTATTGAAGGACCCGCCATCCAAACATCACCAAACACTATAGAGGTCACCGGCCCTGGTGTTGTTAGATTTGGGGCATCCCTTTTAGGTAAGAAAATCCGCGTCTCACCTACAGCAAAAATTACAGTTCATGAGAACGCTCCTAAGGAAGTTTGGAGTCTTATCAAAGTTAATCCTATGGCGTATTCACGCCCAAGATTAAAGTCTACCAGATATGGGTATGTTTCCAATACATCAGGCGAGCGTGACGCTATTACAATTCTTGATGACACGTTTCCATCTGGAACCGTTGTACTTTCGTGCGTTGGCGCTAACAGATTTACTGTCACAACGACTGGTAGTTCATCATATTCGTCTGTTGCAGAAGTAGGAGTACCGTTCAATGACGGGCGCCTAGCTTTTACCATCACGAATGGTACTGCATATCAGTTTACCGAAGGCGATAAATTTTTCATTGAGGTCCTTAACGAGTCTCCAAGGGCGATAGATCTTGATCTCTACTATGGATATGATATGGATCCATATGATGGGGACGCCGCATATATCTATGATGCTGTAAATGGATATTTGGCGACTTTAGATTTCAATTTTGATTCACGATTCGTTGCGTATGACACTTCATCATTTGGTCTACAAATTGGCCAGGGTGCCGCTGCACTTCGTTGGAGATTAAGAGCGCTGCCAAATTTCTCGAGACCTTTAGCACAGCGGCCACCAGCAGACAACCGTGTAGATCAGACGCAGCCACAGGAACCAGGAGAAAATCTAGTTCCGGTGTACGATAGAGACGGAAATGCGACACCTGACATTCGTCTTTACTACGCTGACGAGTTTTCATTAGAGTATTACGGTGCAGATGGCACATGGAAACCAGTGTCCAATGTCGGTGTTGGAAACTCATACTCTAGTGCTATCCATGGGATTTCATTCACTTTAGTACCCGCCACAAAACCATTCATCTCGGCAGTAGTGACGCACTCAGATGGAACTGAGTACAGAGGCGGCGATATTATTGCGTGGGAAGTTGAAAACAAGCCTCCAGTGCAACTTAGCCCTGCTTCGTTGTCGTCAATTAGAACACCACGCCTAATTATTCATGGTGACAGCTTCTACGACAGTATTGACGCCACTTGGACTTTAGAATGGCAGAGTCAAGGTGTATACACGCTTCAAGGCCTCTACACAACGGGGGCGCAAGCCAATCTGCCGGTATTCGCCCAACCAAAAGTAATTTATCTTTCTAATGGATTGTCATACAAAGACGCTGAAAATAGTCTACACTGGACAGTTCAGCTCGGAAGCATTGGCCTTTCATTTGGCGACTCATTTACTTTCACGACGTACTCTAGAAAGCCAAGCATTCTTGTCCACGGATCAGTTTCTGGATGGCAGAGCCCTGCAGTAGTTGATGAGTACTACTGGAATGGAAAAATCGGTTTCAAAATTAAGAAACCTTCTTCTTCCGTATTCGAATTTGGTAGATTTACTCAGAACGTTAATGGTGACATGGAGTGGAATCAACTCCATGAAGGCTATGTTCCGTCTCAAGGAGAAGAGGGTGGCATTTGGGTCCAGCAAGGAAACGCTTCTGATGGATTCCTGAATATACAGGTCACCTATCTCCGAGATGACGTTACAGACGGTGTTTATCGTTTGCGCTCTCATGTAGATGGCCATTGGACGTTGTACAAAAACGGCAAGGCAATTGACACGGGAACAAATTCAGTAGGCGACAAATACATCAAAGTCTCTACGCCTACCGACGTTGTGGCTGGAACTGTGGTGCTGATTAATGTTCTTGCTGATGATCACCAGATGACAATTGGACATGACTTGGCAATTGTCAAGTCGACAGCCGGTAGAATGCCCGCCGCTGGTGATTTTGTTGCGTTCAAGCGCGCAAGATATGATGATATTGCCTTCTCAGTAAAAGCTAAAGACTCGTCTCACCAACAGCAACTATCCGCGCTTGGACAGGTTGCTATTGACCCACGATTTATTGATCCAAACATCTCTGCGATTCACGGCACCAGCCAGGAAACGGCAGTGTTGTCAGGGTGGATCCCTTCAATTCTAACAATTTATGATGGTACCAATAGTCTGGCAGAATTCAGTGACTCCGGCGTCAGTCTGGTGGCACGAGCAGCAGCCACAGGAGAAACAATCGGAACTGTTCTCTCCCTGGGCGACGGCAACGTCGAATCTATCTACTTTAGATGGGATTCAGCTTTTGCTGCAAAGTATCTTCCACTCAACGCCGAAGCAACAATTGTAACGTACAGCTCTGGCATGAATGACCGCGTTAAGGTTAACATGTCTGAGAATCTGGTGTTTTTGTTGAGTGGTGGAGGTTTATCATCAAGCTCTCTGTTTGAAGATAAGGTAAACGTTGTGATTAGCGAAGATCCGTTCTTCAATATCACAATGAACTACGCGAACGATATCAGTGCCGTAATAGCAGACACCGGCTTCACCGGCTTCCTGCCTGGTTATGACAACCTAAAGTACGACGAAGAAGATGGGGCTGATGGATATTATGACGCCGGTCTTCCACTGTTGAGCCATTTTGAAGATGCAAAATTCCTGAAGCAGAAGGAAAACACTGGAGAAGTTTTAACAGATGTTGAACAAAAGCGTCTTCAGGCCTATAAGCTTTTAATTGGTGAGATTGCAGATGACCCAACAGAAATGACTGTTGAGGACTTTGTCGACGCGTTACTGATCGCTTCACCAGAGCGTCCGATTATCGACCATCTAGTGAACAGAACACCTACCTTGCTTGGTTTTGGTATTCCGGATGTCGGTCTTGGTATTCAAATCGAGCAGCAGCTTCCTGTCGGAAGTCAACCTGATGAAGTCGCAAAGGATCGCGAGACTAGCAAGACCAAAATCGTTGATTCAATGATTCTGTCTTCAAATGAGTTCGGGTACACCTTCGATCAAAATGGCTATGGAGTTGGAGAATTTGATAAGTCGCCTGACACTACTGTGATTGTTATCCCAGGTGGATTACCTCCTCTACCAAGCGGTGGCCTACCTGCTGCAGGGACAGCTTATGCGGACTTTGATTCTGGTGTCACGGTTGATGCAGTTGGTAGGGTTATTGAAGTGTCATTTTCCGGCACGGTCAACGGAACTCCACAATTCTATGTGTGGCAGTCAGATTCAGCGTCGCCAATAATCATCCCGGTTGTTGAAAGACTTTCGAATAGATTGTTCAGGTTCTACCTGCACCGTCCAGCAGAATTCAAATTGATTGTGACCTGAAAACCCTTGCCCGGTTTGAAGTGTTGGTCCTGGGAAGTTGTGTAAATAAGTCTACAAACAACACCTTCTCAAGGACCAATAATGAAGGAATCATTAAACACTACTGTCATTGGTGAAGTTCTCATCAAAGATGATCAAGGTAATGTTCTGCTCAACAAGAAGAATGCAATCCACCCCGCAAATATGGCTACAGCTATTGCACGTGGATTGTCTAATACCAAGAATTATCAGATTTTTAAGTTGAAGCTTGGTAATCAGGGCACATACGTTGACTCCTCTCAACAAATCGTGTTTAGGCCCGCAAACACCACCGGGATATCGGCAAATCTTTACAATCCTACGTGGGTAGAGGTTGTTGATGAAGACGCGGCGGTAGCAGCTCAGTACCCTGGTAACAGTGTAGCGTACACCAACACTGACAACGGAATGAGCCGCGTCATCGTGACTTGTGTTATTTCTGCAAATGAAGCCATCAAACGCCCAACTGACCAAGCAGATTCAACAACTGCATCTTTCGGCGGTCTAGATGGTGTTGACACAACACCTACTGAGGGCACGTATTTCTTCGATGAACTAGGTTTATTCACTGGTGGTTCAGGACTGCCTAATCTTCTCAACGAAGAAAATGAACTGATGCTCTCGCATTTGGTCTTCTCGCCAATTGAACACACTGGAAACCGTGAGCTTACGATCGTTTATACTCTGACGATCCAAGTCTCCTAATTAACTTTTCGGTTTGACCATAAATAAGTCTGACCGACAGAAAGTAGGCAAGACGTGAAGCTCACCTTTAGACAAGGCATTGTACGTCACCAATCTGACGTAAGTGGAAACCCAACTTTTCTACAACGCTCGGCCGCAAATGGCCAGTTTGTTGATTTAGTGGTATCCCCTACGCCGACAATTTTAGCTTTTGCTCATAGAGAAGGCACTTATCTAGTTGAAGAACTAAAAACGGTGCCAAATGCCTGGGGGCCTCTCTCATCTGCGACCAGCTATCTCTATTGGGACGTAAATCTTTTGAATGCCTCTCTGACCAGAGGCATTACTTTACTTCCACCAATTTACTCTCCAATCGCACCAAACAACCCAGCTGCAGATCAGCACTGGTTCAACACCGCGGAAAACTTAATGCGAGTGTGGAATGGTTCAAA
>JBHIVS010000167.1:0-5785 GCA_041987885.1 Pseudobdellovibrionaceae bacterium
ACCTCCAGGGCCACATGACAAAGATAAACTAGAAGAATACAAAGCCCAGTTTTTAACTGCTGCCGAAGATTACGTCGGGGATAATGTTCTTGGGGATGCAATCGCTCTTTTATCTGGAAATGATATAAATGCGCAGCTACAAGAGCTGAAAAACAAACTCCCTTCCAAAACACTGATTGAAACCTTCGAAAAAGATTTGAAAAACAAGCAAACAATCTGGGATCAAAAAATCAAGGAACTTCCTCAACAAAAAGACCTTGATGCTTTAAACAATCGCCTAAAGGCAATTAAAACTGATCGTTTCAACTCTCCTCTAGAAGTAGCCCAATCCCTTACAGAACTAGATAAAGTTCTTAAGGATGGCGATGCCATGTACAAACGAGTCGAAACTACGGCTAATGACTTAAAAGCAGATTTAAAAACAGTCGAAGGACAATTCAAAACTATCGAAGGACAAATTAAAACAGACATCAAAACTTTAGAAACGCATTTTAAAATTCCAAAGTTGGATCCAAAATCTATAACGATGTCTGTTTTTAACAAGTATCTTCAACCTTATAAAGCTAAGTTTTATAAATACAAACAAATGGCCGAAAAATATATCCCACCAAATCTATTGAAAAAGAAAAATGGTGAGATCACAGAGGAACCAAATATTCAGCCTCATCCTCGCGAAAAAGGTATTAGTTACGAATTTGCAAAAACTAATTCTTACCCTCTTTTCTGGGTTAAGAGAGCCGGAATCAGCTCTCAAGCTGGACTTACTCCGAATGCAGGAAATATTGCAGGGGAAATTCTAAATATTACTTCTCATCAAAAACTTGTAGGCAAACCTACTGTAGCCACACTCAAAGGGGATTTTCCTAGCAACCAAATATATGGACTGTTTATGAAGCTTTCATTAGATAATACAAAAAAAGAAAGTTTAATAGACTACAGTATCAATATTGGAAAATATCCTCTTACAAAAACAGCTCTCCTTTCTTCTCCAGATGTACAAATTGGGTTTAACTCTGCGGAAGGTAATTTAGGTCTTTCTGGATACCTCAAAGGCTTTAAAGAATACTCTATTGAGTTAAAAAATAATTTTACAAATATTAGTTATGAAGTGGGTGCAAAAAATAAAATCGCCGATGAGATTCTTAAAAATGTTTTCAGTAGTATACCTACAGTAACACTTAATGCCGAAAGCTCTGCCGTATTGCCTAAGTTTCCCCTATCAATGAATTCAAATTTAGGACCAGAACTTCAAAAAGGTTTTGAAAGAGAAATTAAAGCCAAAATTGACGAAACAAAAAAGAAAATTGAAGCCGCGGTCAACGAAGAGATCGGGAAACAAAAGGCTCGCCTAGAGGCAGAAGTTAACAAAGTACGAGGCCAAATCGATAAAGAAATTGCCAAAGCCAAAGAAAAAGTAGAAGCGGAAAGAGCTAAAGTAAATCAACAAATAGATAAAGTTAAAAAAGAATCAGAAGACAAAGCTAAAAAAGAACTGAAAGAAAAAGGTAAAAAAGCTGTCGATGATTTAAAAAAGAAGTTTGGTTTCTAGAACTCCAAACATTTACTTAACATCTGTTTCCCCGAAAAAATCTACACGCCTACAGATCGAGAAGCCTCCGACATCGGAGGCTTCTACTTTTCCAACTCCCTCTCTACCAAGGTCTAGAGCTATTTTTTTTGAAAAAGTTCTATTCAGATATTCTTTTTAAACTGAAAAAAAACTCAACAGGTCCTGTTTAAAAGTTATCCGTATTTTTTAACTATATAATATTACTAACTTTTTTTGTCCATTTTTGAGATCACCTCTTATGAAACAGACTAGACTTCCGTAAAGTATTAGACAGAGGTATTAATCATGAAGAAAAAAGTACTTTCAAAAAACAGTCTCCTTACTTTAGTAACACTTGCAAGTGTTGTCAGTACTGGCTGTTCAGATATGAACTTTACCGAGGTGCCGGCCGAAGCAATCAATGATGGATTAGCTTTACCAGACGAAGGTAAGCTTATCTCCTCATCTGACGTTGTTGGCCCAGGAAACAAAGCTGTCGACTTCCTTCTTGTTCTGGATGACTCCAATTCGATGCTACCGGAGCTTACAAAACTCTCTCAAAAATTAGCGAGCTTTGTTTCTTCTCTTGAAGCCAGTAATATTAGTTGGCAAATGTGTTTAACTACAACACGAGGAATTTCTTTGGGCGGCAGCGTAACATACGGCCATACTTATAACTGGAATAACCACAATCCTGTAGTCGGAAGTCCCGCCGTTTTAACAGCAGGAACTCCAAATTTAAATACGATCTTCACACAGACAATTCAAAACTTATTAATCGGCGGAGGAGTTTCTGGGGACGAACGTGGAACAAAAGCTCTTATAGATCATGTTCGCAAAGCTTCTTCCAACAATTGTTACCGTGATAATGCTGCTCTTTCTGTGATTTTAGTTTCTGATGAAGATGTTCGCTCTCTTGGCGGAGACGCCAGTAAAATTAAACCCGGAGACGCCACAGCCAGCTATCAACCTCTTGAAAGTGACGATATGCCTGACACAGTTATTTCTGAGGTTCAGCGCCTTAGGGGCAACGATGTCCCCTTCACATTCAGCTCTATTATCGTAAAACCAGGTGACACTATCTGCGAAGCAGAACAAGACCTTGATGCTTCCCCAAGTCATCCTGGATTTCTCTATCAGGAGCTATCTCTCAAAACAGATGGCGGAGTAGGTAGTATCTGCGACGCTGACTACGCAAATAGTTTAAATGCATTCAAAGATAAAATCGTAAACTCTTTATCTCAAATGATTCTCGTATGTACTCCAATTGATAAAAAAATAAATGTCTCTATCAATGGAAGCATCACAAAGAACTTTAAACTAGATAAGAACATCTTAAAATTCTCAAGTTCTATCCCCGAGGGAACAAGAATTGATCTTTCTTATCGCTGCAAGGAATAATTCAATACAATTTGGGACAGCTTTGATTTAGCCAACTAGAAACCCATAATTCCAAATAAAACTTCAAACTTTAAACAGCAAAAAGTTTCATAAGTTTCAAACAAGAAGGCCTCAACTCCACACAAGTTGAGGCCTTCTTATCGTTATTCTTATTCTTATTGTTATTGTTATTGTTATTCTTACATTAACTATAACTATAACTATAACTATAACTATAACTATAACTCTTAGTCTTAGTCTTAGTCTTAGTAATTTCTGACTAGCTAATTTCTGATTTTAAGAATAATATTCTAACTTCTACGGTTTAGCTAAAAGCTCTTCCGTATATGCAATTGAATCTGGATTATACCAGTCAATGGTTCCTACAATCTTCTTTTCTAGTTTTAGATTCGTTCCAAAAATCAAAGATTCTGGCAATCTATTAACTCCGAACCTCTGCATGATACTTTTGTCCTGATCAAAAACTATATAAATATTTTGCCTTTTTAACTCAGGAAAAGACTTCATAAAGACTTCAATATCCTTAAGTTCACTATCCCCAGAAACTGCGACCAGCTTTACTCTTCCTTTAAAATGTTCCACTAATTTAATTAATGACGGAACCTCTTCAATACAAGGAGCACACCAAGAGGCCCAAAAGTTTATAATTACAATCTGACCTGCGAAACTACTGACATCTGTTTTTACGCCATCTAGGTCCGTAAACTGAAAACTATGAAGACCTTTTTCTTCTAATTCCTTAATAAGTTCAAATGTAGGCGTAAATGTCTGAGAATTCTTACTATTGATATATTTAGCAATTCCCCAGATAGAGAATAGCCCCAAAATAAAAACGATTAAAGAGGCGATTAAGTGCTTTTTCATATCATTTTCTCCTCAAAAGAAATTCGAAGTGGACCTTTATCCTAATGCAGGTCTTAAAAGGAAACTTTCCACAAAACAAGTCTTCAGGCAAAAAAAAAGACCTAGGAAAACCTAGGTCTTTTTGAGTACCAAAATCAATTTTTCAAATTAAGCAGGGCGATTAGCCGCTCTTGATTTGTTTTGCATTTGTCTTACTGATTTTTTCTTAGCTACTGCATTTTTAGCTGCTACTTTTTTCGCAACTGCATCTACTTTAGCATCAACTTCTAACTTAGCTTCGAAGTTAAAATCAACAAACTCAAGGAAAGCCATCTCAGCAGTATCACCAGGACGACGACCAATTTTGATAATACGAGTGTAACCACCTGGGCGAGTTTTGAAACGTGGAGCAATGTCTTTAACGATTTTTGCTACAGCGTCTTGGTTAGGATAACGAGAAAGCAACAAACGAGTTGCAGACAAATCACCTTTTTTACCAACAGTGATCGCTTTTTCAACGTGACGACGTACTTCTTTAGCACGATCAACAGTTGTAGTAATACGGCCGTGCTCTACCAAAGAAGTAACTAAACCTCTTAACAAAGCTTTTCTAGGACCAGATTCACGATCAAAATGTTTTACTCTTCTTCTGTGTGAGCTCATTTTATACTCCTGTAAACGTTTAGACCGTATAAGGTATCTAAACGGAAGAACGCACCTTAATTGGTGCGTTACTTATTAAAGGGCTCCTGCCCTGCAACCCCTAAGGATCGCAAATTCAAGGCACCATTCTTGGTGCCTCTATTTAAAACTATTGTTGAGTCTCTCTCTTAACCGGAGATTGACTTGGATCCCAACCTACTGGAGGCCATCCATCGATCTTCATGCCAAGACCAAGTCCCATTTCGCCCAAGATCTCTTTAATTTCATTAAGAGACTTACGACCAAAGTTCTTAGTTTTAAGCATTTCAGCTTCAGAACGAACCACTAATTCACCGATGTAACGGATATTAGCATTTTTCAAGCAGTTTGCAGAACGCACAGAAAGCTCAAGATCATCAACTGAACGGAAAAGATTTTCATTCAATGTTGGCGAACCAAGTTCACGTGCTTCTTCAGCTGGTTCCATCATTTCATCGAAAGTTAAGAAGATTTGAAGTTGTTCTTTCATAATTTTAGATGAAAGAGCTACTGCTTCTTCTGGCTTCAATGAACCATCAGTCCATACTTCCAATGTTAAAGCATCGTAGTCAGTTCTTTGACCAACACGTGCATTAGAAACATTGTAGTTTACTTTTCTGATGGGGCTATAAAGAGCATCTACGCCAATAAAACCTACTGGCAAATCTGTCTCTCTATTTTCAACAGGAACATAACCACGACCGAAACTTACAACGATTTCCGCGTTAAAGTTTGCATTTGCACCCAAAGTAGCAAGATGTTGATCAGGGTTTAAAACCTCGATCTTATCTGATGTTTGGATATCAGCTGCTGTAATTTTACCTGGACCTTGTTTAGAGATCTTCAAAGTAACTGAATCAGCAGTATATTGTTTAAAGCGCACTTCTTTGAGGTTCAAGATAATGTCAGTAACATCTTCAAGAACGTCTGGGATCGTAGTGAACTCGTGCAATACGCCTTCGAATTTAACCGCAGTAATAGCAGAACCCATCATTGAGCTAAGAAGAATTCTTCTTAGGGAGTTACCCAAAGTAACTCCAAACCCTCTTTCAAGGGGACGGATAATGAATTTAGCGTAGTCATCACGAAGAGAATCACGATCAATCTCAAATCCCTTTGGTTTGATCATTTCTCTCCAAAATTTATAATAGTGCTCTTGCATAGCTCCCCCGAGAGGTAAAATTATCTTGAGTAGTATTCAACGATCATGTTTTCTTCAACAACTACTGTTACATCTTCACGATTTGGAAGATCTTTAACAGTACCTGTGAATTTAGCATGATCAGCTTCAAGCCATGCTGGCACAGATCT
>JBHIVS010000168.1:0-5756 GCA_041987885.1 Pseudobdellovibrionaceae bacterium
TTCTAGAGTTAACTCATAACTGGGGAACTGAAGAGCAAGAAGTCACTCCTTATCACAACGGAAATACAGACCCACGTGGTTTTGGTCATATTTGTATTTCCGTTCCCGATATTCAGGCTGCATGTACTCGGTTCGAAAATTTAAATGTTAATTTTCAAAAACGCTTGGGTGAGGGTGGAATGAAGAATATTGCCTTTATCAAGGATCCAGATCAGTACTGGATTGAAATTGTTCAAGCAAAGTTGATGTAAATAAAGTAAATTTTTTTAAAGAACTTACCTTTGTTAAATAAAAGCATAAAAAATTGAGAAATAAAAAAGCTCCAGATGTATGACAGCTGGAGCTTTTTTGTAGAAGGTATCGAGCAATTTTCTGGATTTATAAAATCTAGAAAAGAGCGTTGTTCGGAGTACGAGGGAATGGGATAACGTCGCGGATGTTATTCATTCCAGTTACATACATCAACATACGTTCAAAGCCTAAGCCATAACCCGCATGAGGGAAGCTTCCGTATCTGCGTAAATCAGTATAGAAAGTATAGTCAGCTGGGTGTAGGCCAACTTGTTTCATTCTTGATTCAAGAAGCTCAAGTTGATCTTCCCTTTGTGAACCACCAATGATTTCACCAATTCCTGGAGCTAATAAATCCATGGCACGAACTGTTTTTCCATCTTCATTCATTTTCATATAGAATGCTTTGATGTCTTTTGGATAGTCAGTTACGAACACAGGTTTTTTAAAGTGTTCTTCTGCTAAATATCTTTCGTGCTCAGACTGAAGATCGATACCCCATTCAACCGGATAGTCGAATTTTTTACCACAAGTTTTCAAAATTTCGATAGCTTGAGTATAAGTAACTGCACCGAACTTGTTGTTTAGGACATTATTTAATTTATCGAATAAACCTTTTTCGACAAACTGATTAAAGAAATCCATTTCTTCAGGGCACTCTTGCATTACATACTTGATGACATATTTGATCATGTCTTCTGCAAGCTGCATGTTAACTTCAAGATCCGCAAAAGCGATCTCTGGCTCAATCATCCAAAACTCTGCAGCATGACGAGAAGTATTTGAATTTTCAGCTCTGAATGTAGGACCAAATGTATAGATGTTGCGGAAAGCTGCACAGAAAGTTTCGCCGTTTAACTGACCACTAACTGTTAGATTTGTTTCTTTGCCGAAAAAATCTTTAGAGCTATCAATAGTGCCATCTTCTTTGCGAGGAGGTTTATCGAGTTTCAAAGTTGTTACACGGAACATTTCACCAGCACCTTCGGCATCAGAACCTGTGATGATAGGAGTTGTTACATAGACGAAACCTTGATCTTGGAAAAATTTGTGAATGGCATAGGCCAATACAGATCTGACACGGAACACAGCTGAGAAAGTATTCGTACGAGGACGAAGATGGGCAATTTCACGCAAAAATTCCATGCTGTGACGTTTATTTTGCAGAGGAAAGTCTAAGTCTGCTTTTTGAAAAACTTTAATTTCAGAAGCGGTCACTTCAAAAGTTTGTCCAGCGCCTTGTGATTTTACAACCTTACCTTTGATCAAGATAGAAGACGCGATTGGAAGTTTTGCGATTTCTTCAAAATTAGATAAATTTGTATCGAAAACAACCTGAACCCCTTTAAAAAAAGTTCCATCATTTAACTCAATAAAACCGAAATTCTTTTGATCTCTGATTTTACGGATCCAACCGCTCAATTCGATTTCTTTATCTAAGAATGAATCTGTTTTTCTGTACAGATGTTTTACCAATGTTTTTTCCATACCAATCCTTCGTTGTGCGAAAGCCCCTAAGTAAAAGGCCTCTAATAAACTAACGTTTTCCATAGAATTTGTCTAATAACCAAAAGCCACTTTCAAAAGAATCTACCTCCGAATCACATAGCACTATTGCTAGGCGTTAAATTCCACTTTGTACATGAAAATTAAGAATCAAAAATCCAACCTCCAACCTCAAAAAACGGACTTTTCAATTATTCCCGAAGTTCGATACAGGTCTGGGATTTAAACAGATCAGGTTCTCCAAGGGAGAGGTAGGTTTTCTATCTTTAGGTTGATCTCCACAGCAGCCTCTGGCTGAAAGCACAGAGGCGTCCGCGAGGACTTCAACCTAAAGATAGAAAACCTACATCTCCCTTGGAGTTCCCAGATCTTCCAAATGAAACCCAGAATTTATAGTAAATTGACAAGACCCAAGTCTTCGATGATTGTAATTCTAAATTAGAATAATTGCCCTTGTGAGAGACTTTATGAAAGTAACTTTTGAAGACATCAAAAAAGCCCAAGAAAAGTTAAGCAGCATTATCAGTAAAACAGATATGCGGCATTCAATCAGCGCAAGCGGTCTTTTGGGCAGCGAAGTTTATTTTAAATTCGAAAATGGACAAAGAACGGGGAGCTTCAAATTCAGAGGAGCCTCTAATAAAATAATGAATTTAACCCCCGAGGAAAAAGCCAAAGGCGTTGTTGCGAGCTCTGCTGGGAACCATGCCCAAGGGGTTGCATTATCTGCCAAAGTAAACGGTGTAAAATCAGTTATCGTAATGCCGGAAACGGCTTCGATCAGTAAGGCCGCTGCGACCAAAGGTTATGGAGCAGAGGTTGTTCAGGTTGGACAGATTTACGATGAAGCTTATGAGCACGCTCGTAAGCTTGAAAAAGAAAATGGCTATACCTTTGTTCATCCCTATGAAGATCCCTTTGTGATTGCAGGTCAGGGGACGATTGGTATTGAAATTTTAGAAAAAGTTTCTGATCTAGATACGGTGATTGTTCCTATCGGTGGAGGTGGGTTAATCAGCGGTGTGGCTATGGCAGTTAAACATCTAAATCCTAAAACAAGAGTTATTGGGGTTCAGAGTGATAGAGCGGCTAATATGGCAAATCTTTACAATAAAGTTCCTCAATCGACAGAGAAAAAGGCCCCAACAATTGCGGATGGTATTGCGATTAAATATCCTTCACAGGTGATGTACGACAATTTTATTTCTAAATATGTCGATCAAGTTGTGACAGTTACTGATGATGAAATTTCTGAAGCCATCGTGTTTTTAATGGAAAGAGTAAAAACTGTTGCTGAGGGGTCTGGAGCGGCTGCTATGGCTGCGGCAATGTCTGGTAAAGTTAAGCTAGGTGCTAAATCTTGTATTATTATTAGCGGTGGTAATATCGATTTAAATCTTATTTCAAAAATTATTGATAGAGGTTTAAGTCTGCGTGGTCGTATTTGTGAGTTGTCGGTGATTGTTGACGATTTACCAGGGAATTTAAGTAAATTGACTCAGGAAATTGGCAATTTAAATGCGAATGTTTTGGATGTTCGTCATGATCGTGTTTCTAAGGATTTATCATTACGTCAAACTCGCATAGATTTCGTTTTAGAAACGACGAGTGTTGAACATATTGAAAAAATTAAAAAAGCTTTAGCGACAATTGCAGTACGAGTTATTTCATAATTTAAAAATTAATATTTCTTTCGAAATGACAAGTGTAACCGTCAGGATGTTTTTCTAAGTAATCTTGATGGTATTCTTCAGCCAACCAAAAATCAGGTGCTTCTGTGATTTCAGTGACGAGCGGAGTTTTCCAAACACCACTGGTATTTACTCGGGAGACAACATTTAAAGCCGTTTTCTTTTGTTCTTCATTTAGAAAAAATATGGCACTACGATACTGAGATCCGAGGTCATTACCTTGTTGATCTTCAGTCGTAGGGTTATGAATTTTGAAGAAATATAAAAGTAAACTTTCATAAGTCAAAACTTGAGGGTTAAACATAACCTTTAAAGTTTCGGCATGTCCTGTATTTCCTAATTTAACTTGTTGGTAAGTGGCGTTTTTTAAATCGCCACCCATATAGCCAACATCAGTATCTAAAACTCCATTGAGTTTTCTAATGAGGTCTTCCATGCCCCAAAAACAGCCTCCAGCAAGGTAAGCTGTTTCGAGGTTACTATTGATCGTCGGATTGTTCGACTTTTTCTGGCTTTCCATAGTTACCACCGTTCCCTGATGATATTTTTAGTATAGAGCCTTTTTGAATTAACTGTCTGCTAGAAAAAGAAATTTTTTCTTCTTTACCATCGAGCCATAATTCAATTTTCCCTGAATCTCCTTGAGTGCTATTTTTTTCTAACTTTGGTTTGTTAGAAGTCAAATCTGTCACCCAAGAAGTATTGAGATTTTCTCTAAATTCTAAATCAAAGCTAATTCCGCGGCCACCGGAGTATTTTCCATTCCCATGGGTGCGTTCTCTACGAGAAACCTGACTGACTTTGATAGGAAATTTTTCCTCTAGTTGTTCGATGGAAAAAGGCTTTAAGAAAACATCGCAACCATGTTCAGAATGAGTCGCACCTGTGCCACCAGCAAATTCCATAAAGAAATTTTCTTTTTCAGATAAAAGGTCCACTTGAACAGGGCAGAAGCTGGAATGAATGGTTCCAGATTTGGAATGAATTTTACTCAATGCTTGTTCCATCGCACTTTGGATTGCCGCAATACCTGCTGTCATTCCTTTGTAAGTGGATGAAGGATATTTACTTAGGAGCCAACAGCCTGTCGGTTGTGTGACTTGTAAGATTGAAAAAGTTCCTGAATTAGTCAGGTCGGTGAAATCATAAAACTGGCTGAGTGCATAGTAGCAGGCACCAAAAACTGCATTTTCGGTCAATGCTACGGACTTGCTGGCAGAGCTACCACTAAAATCAATAGAGATTTTACCGTCATTAATTTCTAGATTTAGGCGTAAAAGTTCCCCAGAGTCTAGAGTGACATCGACACGTGTTTCTCCAGCTGCTTTTTCAGAGATTTTACGAACGGCAGCTTGCTTACAAAGTTTAATATAATCTTCGATTAATTCTGAAGTTATTGTGAATCCCGTAAACTCGATGGCCTCAAAAATCTTTTTGGATTTTAAAGTTAAGTCGTCTATTTGCTCTTTAAGCCATTCAGAAAAACGAGGGTGACAAACAGGATGAGCTTGAATGGCAGATAGAATCATTTCATTCAAGATACCTTTTTGTAAAATAGGGGTCGGAGGAATGCGAATGCCTTCTTCTTCGATTGATTTTACAAGTTTGATACCTTTAGCAAAAGGTCTACGTACGACCCATAGAAGATCTTCCGAGATCGCCACAATAAAGGTTAGTTCCGACAATATGCTACCACCACTATAAGGGTCGTTTAAAATAGCAATATCACCTTCTTGGAGTTTTAAATATTTGCAAGTTGTATGGGCTGCTGTGGTTAGGGTTCCGTAGGTTGCGGGTTTTTTACCACGGATCGCTAAAACTTCTCCTTCAACAGTGAGGAGAGCGGATTCTCCGACGACAAAGTCATTGAGTAAAGAATGGAATAATTCAATTTGATAATTCATTATGCCATCTCCTTAAGCTTACGAATACCAACTTCGATCAACGCATTGGATTCGCTAAACTCATTGGGGATCACTTTTGTATGAGGATCTTTTTTAAAAATATTTGAAAACAAAGGAGCCAATGGACCCGTGACAATAAGTTTTTTAGTCTGGCGACGTAAGCGGGATTCCATGGCAATTCTTTGAACAGAGAGGCTTTGCATTTCCTTCATAAGATGGCCGAAATCATTATCTGTGAAAGTACTGATTTTTGAAAGAGCCAAAAGTGCTGTTTTAAATCTTTGAATTCCTTGTGCAGAAATTCTTTCCTCAAGACCATCAATTTTTGCAAGCTTGGCATTGTCAGACCAGATATCTAGCATTG
>JBHIVS010000169.1:0-5684 GCA_041987885.1 Pseudobdellovibrionaceae bacterium
ACGGCTGCAACCTTCAGGCTAAATGGTCAAAAAACGTTCGTGATCTTGCCCTGGCATCCCATCCCAATATTTCAGAAAGTTTCGGAAATGCAGCTTCTTTAGCTTCTGATAAGACTAAGCTAGGATCTAAAAACTTAAGATATCCGGAGTTGACGGCTCCGGTTAATATATCAACTACCTGCAAACCCAAATGCTCTTTCGAATTTGCCATTCGAACATTTTGCACTGAACTACTCAACCCCATTCTGACAAGCATGTTATTTGCAATAATCCCTACCACTTCGTCATTTTTATCGTATCTATCACATTTTTGATCTATAAAAACTTGTAAAGGCGACTTAATATGCTTTGCCATATTTTTGAGCAAGTAGGTATACGTTTGGTAAAAAGCATGCTCTCTGTCACTTCGCCAATTATTGAACTTCGACTTTTCGACAACTATTGAATGGAAACAGCAAGAACTCTTTAAAACCATTTTCAGTAGTTCTAAACATATGTTGGCTTGCCCTGCACTATTCTTAATTTTCGACCATTTTAACTCACCAACAATACCATGCTGCTGTTTTAGGCTTAAGACGTAACTGTTTAGTTTATCTATGCGGTCAGTCTTGATGCTAAGCAAACCAATTGAGTAACAGCGATCACTGCCTGTAGTGCCGCTCTCATCGCCATAGACTGTATACATGTAACTATCCGTAGTTGAATTTGAAACGGATTAAGAATATTGCATCAACAAAGCTGAAACTTCAAACGGGGAAAACCAAGCCGAAATACTTGAGAACTTTGCTTTACAATGGAAAGATGAAGGAATATTGGTGCCTAGGGTCGGACTCGAACCGACACGTTATTTCTAACGGCGGATTTTGAATCGATTGCGCTTACGATTTATACCTTGATAAACAACAAGTTATAGATCAAAGGAGCGGACTTTACACGGACTTTACATAAAAGTCTGTGTCTAGCAGTCGTTATGGCCACAGTAATTCATCGAAAAAAGCTCTCACCAACCCTCTCAATCTTCGTGCAAAGCAATTCAGCAAATTGGATAGCACGAATGAAAGTCAACCAAACTTACATATCACGCACAACCAAAACAAGTTGCGAACAGGAAGCAACAGAACGTGCTTTCAGGCTGCTGATTGAATATGAGATCAGGGTTAATTCTAACCTGATGCTGGTAAATAACAAGCGGTTTGGGCTTGTGGCCAGAAAGGTCATCAGCAATATGCAAACAGCCCTTGGTCTGGGGCAAGGCAAAGTCATCTACGCTGATTACATCAACGCCTTATGCAAATACCATATCCCCTTTTTCGAAAACGTCGCTATCACCCATATTGATGACGAACTATTGGCAAAATTTAACCAATGGCGAATCGAAAAGCTTGGCCGAGTCCCCGCCAAATCGACGATCCTGAACCACAACGCTGCTTTTATGCAGATTTTTGACTATGCGGTAAAGAAAAAATGGCTGTTACCAAGTCAGGTGCCGACACTGGAAAACAAGGGAGTGAGCGGCCAACGCAGAGCTGCATTGAGCCCCCAAGAATACCTGACGGTACGAAAACAAATTGAACAATTGATGCTCAACAGCAGGAAAGAAGTAACTCGGCAAATCAGAGAGTTACTACTCGACTACATGGACTTTGCGATATGCACTGGAATGCGGCCAGGGACTGAGATTGATCAGTTAACTTGGTCTGACCTACAGCCGGAACTAAACCACTCAAAATTGCTGTTCTTCGTTGCTGTCCGAAAAGGTAAAACCACCAAATACACAGGAACCAGAGAGATCGTTTGCAAGGAGGCTGTTGTTAACGTCATTAGCAGACTGACCAGCCGCTTTCCTAATCGACATGCGGACGACAAAATCTTTGTCTTACCCTGCGGTAAACCAGTGAAAGAACTTCCAAGACATTTTGATAGGGCCCTAAGTGAGACAGGATTGAAAGAGTCAAAACAAGGCCAACGCACGCTCTATTCACTCAGGCATAGCTACATCACTTGGGAGCTAATGGCTCAAAACGTCACAATTGACGTCATTGCACGCCAATGCGGGACTGGTATCCAAATGATTGAGCAACATTACAGCCATGTGGTGCCGAAAATGTTCAGGTCTAAACTTTCAGGCGTTGATTTGGGTGAAGATTTAAAGGTGACCGCAGAACTTAGCCATGTGACCTACACAACAAAGTTATTGACAGAAATGGAAATTTGGATGAAAAACTACCGCAGCAGGCAATTCATATAGGAATAGTATGGGGCGCGTAGTCAAAGCATTAGATCTCGGTGTTGATGGCTTGAATGTTTCGCTTCACAGCGATTCAAATTACTGGCGCGCCAGAGTTCGGCTACAAAGTGGCAAATGGATCACCAAATCGCTTAAAACCGAGTCAGAGAAAGAAGCGACCGTACTGGCTGTAAAGCTTCATACCGAACTAACTTTGAACGGTTCGAGTACTTCTAAAGGAAAGGGACATTCCTTTAGAAAGCTTGCTGATGAAGTGATCAAAGAGATTGAGTCTGACCCATCGAATAATAAATCTGAAAAGCACTATGCCAGTTTAATTACAAAATTCACTGAACATTTTTTTAAAGACTTAGAGATTGAATCAATAACGAACAAAAATATTCAGGATTATTACAGATGGCGTGAAGCGACTTACGGTGCATTATCAAAGTCTTCGCTAAACAAGCACAATATTGCATTAAGAAAGGTTTTTACCAGAGCAATAGGTAAAGACATACCCATAAGAATTGACCTTCGTAACCTTGAAAATAATGGTAGCAAGGCAAATCCACGAGATGCATTTACTCTTGAAGAAATTGACCGCATCCAAGACCATTTGATTGCGACAAAAAAGACCTCACCGAACCCAAATGAAAGAGAAACAGCCGCGATACTGTTCGACATCATGGAATTCATCTTATGCAGTGGTGTTCGAGCTGGAGAGGAATACTACAACGTAAAATGGGGTGATATTCAGATAACACTGGAAAATGGCATACCAGCACTCAGAGTGATCATTAAAAAGGGTAAAACGGGTCCAAGACCGATTATCGTCAGAACCAGCTTCATTGCCTCTATCAACCAAATGGCCAAAAACTTTCCAGAGCGGACTAAGGACGATTACCTATTCCGGTTTAAAGACGGAACGAGGCCGTCGAAGGAAAACATCAGCAGGTATTTCACCAACGTATTAAAGCGACTCAACATCAGACGCGAGGGTGAAAGCGTGAAGACTCTATACTCGCTGAGACATTCATTTATCACTTGGCATCTGATTGATGGCATTGAGACATTTTCATTAACAAAGCAATGTGGAACCAGCGTCAGTATGCTGGAAAAGCATTATGAAAAGGTCAAAGTTGAGGACGAAATCGCACGGCTTTCAGGGATAACGAATATCTCGGACAAGTCAGCGAATGAATATTCAGCAACCAAAGAAGCGTCTGAAAAATATAAAAAAAATGCGGACAGGCTATACAAGGAACTTTTAAACAACTGTAAAGAAAGAGGTTTTCCTTAATTTTGGATATTGACGGATTTTTTAATTGCCATACTGACATTGGGATAAAAAGTCATAGACAATTCAGGACTTGAGGTCCAAATCAAACACAGCTTCTATGGCTAAGCAGTTTGGCAGCATCAAGATTGTTGATCGAACTAATAGCAAGCTGTTGCCGTCAACGTTCCGGCAGAAGTTTAGTGGTGTGGCTTAAAAGTATAAATAGAGTCTGATTTATTAAAGCTGCGAGAGATTAGCCATAAAACAAGGAATCTGAAGATTAAGAGCTATGCAAGTTTTGAGATACGTTATCGAGAACGTGGGGATGTAGTGGCCGCTGAGTAAAATTGCGTATAAAGAAAATACGCAAAAATAACATGTAATTGGACACAACCTGTCCATAGCTGCATGTAAAGTTCATGGTAGATTTATTTTAAAGGATTAGGCAGTAGCTAAGCATGGATAAAAGCGAAAAACTAGCACAACGTCTTGCTGACATACTTGTTTTGGCTCTTCATAAAGAGTATTTGAATATCAATGATTTAGCAGAACGCTTTGCAGTAAGTACAAAGACAATCAGAAGAGACTTACTTCGACTCAGCTCAGTATTAGTGCAAACTCAAACTCGTGACCTTTATGAGCTCGTCGGCTCTGCACAAAATAATTTTCTCGAAAAAAATATAAGCAAAGTAATTGATGAACTTGGCTTCGAAAAATCAATTCCTTTGCCCAAAAGACAGTTTATAGAACATGTCATTAGAGATGAAAAGGAAGAAATATTTCACTTCAAGAGAAACCATGCAGAAAGCCTGACAATAAATCCTTCGTACTTAAAAATACTCGAGACATCTATTACTCAAAAAACAAATCTTGATTTTGTATATAAAGGTATAGCTCGAATTGTATCACCATATCTAATCGTCTTCTCCAATGGTTCGTGGTATCTCGCAGCAACAGAAAATGGCATTCTTAAGCACTTTTCTTTGAATAAAATAAAACTACTCCACTCAAGTAAAAACCAGTTTAAATATGATCCGGAAGTGAAGCGCAGCATTAAGAATACAGAGTCTGTTTGGACTAATAACAACTTTTTCGACGTAATCATTAGGGTTTCTAGAAAAGTGGCTCATTACTTTGAACGTAAGGAACTTCTGCCATATCAAGAAATTATAAACTCAGATAGTGAAGGATTATTAATAAGAGCTAAAGCATGTGACTACTTACAAATAGCCCCCGTTATACAGTACTGGGTCCCCGATATTGAAGTGGTTTCCCCAGTTGAACTAAATGACTTTATCAAAAGCAACCTAAGTAAATTCAAAGGAATATGAAATGTTTATACAGAACCTCAACGAAATTCAACAGCATGCGTTGTTATCTTTATCAAATCAGATAGTTTCTGTCGATGGAAATATTGATGAGAGAGAGATTGCTATGCTCAATACGCTCAGATCTAGATGTAATTCAACCTTAAATAACGATATACATGTTAAACCTGAGCAGCTCCGCGGCATGTTTGAAACAAAGATACAAAAAACATCATTTATGTTGGAACTAATCGGGATGGCATTCGCAGATCATGATTATGGCAGTGAGGAGAAATTGTTTCTTTCTGAAATTGCAAATATTTTAGACATTTCGGAAGTTCAACTGGAAGACTTCGAGAACTGGGTTCAACGCCAGTTTATTTTAGTGCAAGAAGCAAACCGGTTTATGGAGGAGTAATTATGCCACTACCATTATTACTTGCAGGTGCGGCCATCCTCGCTGGAGGCTATGGCGTTAAAAAAGGTATTGATGCTAAGTCTGATTTTGATACTGCGAAAAGATGGAATGATTTAGCCAAAGAAATTTACGACGAGGCAACTTCCGAACTTGAGAGCAAAAGAACTGATGCTCAGAAATCAATGGAGCAGCTGGGTAAGACTAAATACCGCGTTTATGAGCAATCAATTTTCCCTTTTGTAGAAGCATTTTCTAAAATTAAAAATATCAATTTTGATGATAAAAGTCTTGATGATGCAAACAAACTACCTGCAATAAACCTGGATGAACTTAAAGACATGGTTAGAAGCACTCTTGAAATTAAGAGTGTTCTAGCTGGTGGGGTTACTGCCCTTGGAACTGGTGGATTAGCTGGTTTAGCTACATTTGGCGGAGTGGGCCTGCTCGGTACAG